>QHWF01000264.1 GCA_003222455.1 Acidobacteriota bacterium | reverse complement strand
GCTGTGTCGCGCTGGTGGCGACCGCGATGACATTTGCCATTCGCGGCGACATCATGAGCGACTTCGAGCGCGAATTCGGCCTCAGTAAAACCGATGTCGGCTGGATCGCCGGCGCCGCGTTCTGGGGGTTCGGCCTGTCCATTCTGCTCGGCGGACCGCTGTGCGATCTGCTGGGCATGGGGACGCTGCTGCGCCTTGCTGCGGCTGGTCACATCGCCGGCACGATCGCGACGATTGCCGCGCCAAGGTTCCTGGTGCTCTTTGCGGCCACCCTCACCATCGGTATCGCCAACGGCCTCGTCGAGGCGGCGATCAACCCGCTCGTGGCCACCATTTACTCCAGGGACAAAACGCGCCGCCTGGTCGCTCTTCACGCGTGGTTCCCGGGGGGAATCGTCATCGGCGGAGTGCTGAGTTTCCTGCTCACGCAGGCCGGCGCCGGCTGGCAGGTGAAGATGCTGTTGCTGCTCGTGCCATCCGCCGCATACGCGCTTCTGTTCTTCGGCCAGCCGTTTCCAGCCACCGAACGCGCCGCCGCCGGCGTTCCGTTCAGCGACATGTTTCGGGAGATGCTTCGGCCGCTGTTCGTGGTCGTCTGGCTCTGCATGTGGCTCACCGCGGCCACGGAGCTCGGTCCGGGCCAGTGGATGACCAACATCTTCAACGACGTGATGAAGAGCTCCGCGCAGGCCGGGATCCTCGTGCTGGTCTGGGTGAACGGCGTGATGTACCTCATTCGTCAGTTCCTCGGTGGCGCGGCGCACCGCGTGTCGCCGATTGCGCTCATTGCATCCACTGCGGTTGCCGCGGCGGCCGGCCTGTTTCTGTTCGGCACGGCGCGAACGCCCTTCACGGCGTTTGCGGCAGCGGCGTTGTTTGCGTCGGGCACGGCACTGTGGTGGCCGACGATGCTGGGGATTACGTCGGAGCGGTTTCCGCGCGGCGGGGCGCTGCTGCTGGCCATCATCGGCGCCACCGGCGCCATTTCAACGGCGATCGCGGGACCGGTGATGGGCTGGATCAACGAGCGCTACGGCGCCGATCGCGTGCTGTCGATCTGGGCCGCGTTGCCGGCTGCGCTGATCGTGATCTTCACCGGCATTTACCTGCGGGACCGGCTGACCGGCGGGTACCGCATTGAGCGGATTTCAGCGAGTGCCGTGGCCGGTTCCGGAGAGCTACCGGGCTGATTATCGCAATGCCGGGACGGGCGGTCGAGCGTGTCGCGTTGAACCGGGCAGCTGGGTAATCAGCGGCGTTGTTGCACATATCTTCTTCGTGTTTTCGTGGCTTCGTGGCAAATGATGAAGCTGATTATCATGATGCCCCTGAAAGGAGTAGGGCGTGTCCGCGGCGGCGCTCGGTGTGGATATGAATCTCGATTCACTCACGTTTCCGATCGTCCAGATTTCCCTTGACGTCACGTCCATCGACGAGGGCCTCGAGACCGCCGCGGTGGCGGTGGACGCCGGCGTCGATTGGCTTGAAGCCGGCACGCCGCTGATCCTGGCCGAGGGCGTGCGGGCGGTGGAGCAGCTTCGCGCCCGTTTTCCCGATCATCCCATCGTCGCGGATCTCAAGGTGATGGATGGCGGGTATCTCGAGGCAAAGATGATGGCCAGGGCCGGCGCGAACCTGGTAGTCGTGATGGGTCGCGCGCACGAGGCGACCATCCGGCGCGTGGTCGACGCCGGTCGCGATTTCGGCATCAAAGTCATGGGCGACAATCTGGCCGCACCCGATCGTGTGGCCTGCGCGCGCTGGCTGGAAGATCTCGGCGTCGACTTCATCGTCCACCACATCGGCTACGACGAGCGGCGAATGGTGCGGGGGCTGAGCCCGATGGACGAACTGGATGCCGTGGTTCGCGCGGTGTCGGTTCCGGTGCAGGCCGTCGGCGGATTGTCCATCCGGCAAGCGATCGAATGTCCGTCGCGCGGCGCGCCGCTGGTCGTGCTCGGGGCGCCGCTGGTCATCGCGCCAGACGACTTCAAAGCGGCGGAAGGCGCGAGTCTCCGCGACGCGCTCGCTGAGATTTGCGCCGAGATTCGTAAAGCGACGCACCGGAACGGCTCTCGTAGCGCAGGCCGCCTTTAGGGCCTGTGAAGAAATCACTGGTAGCGCAGCCCCTTCAGGGCTGCCCGGCGGCCGTGATGCAGGCCTGCTGCCTCCGCGCTTCGCGCTACGGCGTGCCACGCCGAAGCGAAGCGAAGGCGGGAAGGCCTGCGCTACGACCCTTCGACAGGCTCAGAGTCGTCCCGAGCAGAGTCGAGGGACGAGAGGCCGCCGGCCGATTTCTTCACAGGCCATCGGCTGCCGGGCTGCGGTACTGAACTGAACAGGCCTGAAGCCCAGAGCCCAGAGCCTGAACCTGTCGAAACGATCATGACCCAGCCCGCCGTCGTCCAATACGCGCTCGCGCCGCTTGCCGTGGAACTGCGCGAGGTGGCGGTGCCCGACATCGGAGACGACGACGCGCTGCTCCGTGTCGGGGCGGTCTCGGTCTGCGGGTCCGACGTGCACCAGGCATACAACACGCATTCGTGGCCGGTCAACGTGCCGGTGGTGCTCGGCCACGAGTTCGCCGGAACCGTGGCGAAGGCTGGACGCCGCCTGAAACACTTCCGCGAAGGCGATCGCGTAGTCTGTGAGACGGCGGCGGAGGTGTGCGGCGATTGCGTGTTATGCCGGACCGGCCGGTACAATCTGTGTCCGCAGCGCAAAGGGTTCGGTTACGGGATCGACGGCGCCATGGCGTCGTATGTCAAGGTACCTGGCCGGTGCCTCCATCGGATTCCCGAGACGCTCCCGTTCGAGCTCGCGTGCCTCGCTGAGCCGCATGCCGTGGCCTACAACGCGATGTGCGTCAACTCGACGATCCGACCGGGCGATCTCGTCGTGGTGCTCGGACCCGGACCCATCGGGTTGCTCTGCGCGCGCATGGCGGCGCTGGCCGGCGCCGATCCGCTGATTGTCGCCGGCCGTTCTGCCGATGCGGCGCGGCTCGAGACGGCGCACCGGCTCGGTGCGACGCGTGTCGTCGATGCCGAGCGGGAGAATCTCGACGAAGTGGTGCGCGGCTTCGAGCCGCTCGGCGCGGATCTGGTGTGCGATGCCACGGGCGCGAGCCGGCCGCTCGCCGTGGCGCTGGCGCTGGCGCGCCCGGGCGCCCAGATCACCAAAGTCGGCTGGTCGCCGGATCTGGTGGCCGTCGACATCAATCCGCTCGTGCAGAAGAACGTGCGGCTGCAGGGATCCTTCAGCCACAACTTCCCGGTCTGGGAGCGCGTCGTCCATCTGCTGGATCGGCGCCGGACCATGCCGGAGGCGATTGTCGGATTGACGTCACCGCTCGATGGCTGGCGCGAGGCGTTCGATGCCATGCACGACGGGCGCGTCATCAAATCGGTGTTGATTCCATGAGGGACCTGGACGGCAAGGTATCGGTGATCACTGGCGCAACCTCGGGAATCGGGCGCGGCATCGCGGAACATTTCGCCGGGCTTGGATCGCACGTCCTCGTCCATGGCCGTGACCGGGCGGATGGTCTGGAGACGGTCCGACGCGTCAGGTCAGTTGGCCGCGACGCCGACTATTTCGACGGCGATTTGACGCAGGAGGATGTGTGTCGCGCGTTGATTCGCTTCGCCGTCGAACGTTTTGGCGGCCTCGACATCCTCGTCAACAACGCGGCCGATACGGGCCGGGGCGATCTGGAGCACATTCCTGTCGCGCGCTGGGACACGATCATGGCGGTGAACCTGCGCGCGCCGTTCATCCTGTTGCAGGCCGCGATCCCGCACCTGCGCGCGCGGGGCGGTGGATCGGTTGTCAACGTCGGGTCGATTCTCGCTTATGTGGGCGAACCGAAGCTGGGTGCCTATTCGGTCTCGAAAGGCGGCCTCATGACCTTCACGAAGAACGCGGCGTCGCTGCTGAACCAATATCGGATCCGTGTCAACCAGATCAACGTCGGCTGGACCCTCACCGAGGGGGAGCGGCGGGTGAAGCGTGAACAGGAAGGCAAGGGCGACGAGTGGATCGAGCAGGCGATCGCCACGCGGCCGTTCGGGCGGCTGCTCGCCCCGCTCGACGTGGCGCATGCGGCGGCGTATTTCGCATCCGACGAGAGCGAGTGCGTGACCGGCAGCGTCCTCGATCTCGAACAGTACCCGCCGGGGGCGCTGCCGAACTCGTGAGTAAGCGCTCCAAGCCTTGGAGTGCCTCGCCATCACAACACGCGGCTCAGCCAAGAGGTGATCATGTTGAGCGGACTCACCGACCCGAAGCAGCCGGCCATCGAACAGCCTGCCCGGCCGCAACTGCCTCAAGGCACCCAGGTTCACCCGCCGATGGTCTACGTTTACGAGAAACAGACATGGGAGTACAAGATCATCGTCAAGAACACCGCCGCTGAAGGATTGCTGTCCGAAGAGGAGCTGAATGCCCTGGGCGTAAGCGGCTGGGAACTGGCTGCCGTAGTCACCCTCCGCCGTACGGTGCTCTTCTACTTCAAGCGGGTCGCCGCGTGAATTCTTGTACGTGTCTTCGTGTCTTCGTGGCCCAATGCCGCTGATCATCGCGATGCTGCTGAAAGCAATGGGTAATCCGTGATCGCCGGAGCGGCCTCGCGTCCCCGCGTGAGCGTGTTTCCGAAGTGCTACTTCGACCGCCTCTGTCGCGGCGAGATGGACTATGTCCAGTGGATCCGATCGGCGGCCGCCCTCGGCGGCGAAGGCATCGAGCACTACGACGGGTTCTTTCGCAGCTTCGATGCCGCCGGCGTCGATCCGGTCGTCGAGGCGATGGCGGAGACAGGTCAGGCGACCTCGATGCTGTGCTTCTCACCCGATTTTACGCACGACGATGCCGACGAGCGTGCACGACAGGTCGAGCGCCAGCGGAGGGCGATCGATCTCGCCGTGACGCTCGGTACCAGATACTGCCGGACGCTCAGCGGTCAGAAGCGACCTGGCCTCACGCGGCAAGAAGGGATGGCGCGGACCGTCGACGGCCTGCGTCGATCGATCGAATACGCCGAACGCCGCGGCGTTGTGCTCTGCCTGGAGAATCACTATAAGGACGGGACCTGGCGCTACCCGGAATTCGCGCAGCCGGAAGACATCTTCCTGGAAATCCTCGA
This sequence comes from Acidobacteriota bacterium, assembly GCA_003222455.1. GTDB lineage: Bacteria > Acidobacteriota > Vicinamibacteria > Vicinamibacterales > CAVVIG01 > QHWF01. The sequence goes on along the minus strand of QHWF01000264.1, from coordinate 263 downwards.
CCGTGTCGATTCGCCATATCTCGGTGTCCAGTACGATCCGTCCAACGCGCTCGTCGGCGGCTACGATCCGGTGCGGTTTCTCGGTCGCGTCATGGCGCGAGTCGTGACCATGCACGCGTCGGACCGCTATCTCACAGAGGGTGCGGCGCTCGAGGATTTACGGCAGGCCGATGGCACGCTCGGCTACGCCGCGCAACTGAAGCACGGCGAGACGGGAAAAGGCTTGATCGACTACGACGCGATCTTTCGCATCCTGGCCGACG
>QHWF01000263.1 GCA_003222455.1 Acidobacteriota bacterium | reverse complement strand
AGTGCAAGGGGAACGTCGGCCGCCGCCGACTTTCAGTCTTGCACGCCGCCTCACGCGGCGCGGCGGGCTTCCGCCGCACCACTCCAATTCGATAGCGTCCGGCTTCAGCCGGATCCAACGACGTCCGCTTAAAAGCGGACGCAACCGATTTGTTAAAAGCTCCAATTCGGTAGTGTCCGGCTTCAGCCGGACCCGGAGATGCGTTTTCGCCCGAAAGACGTAGAAGCCCGGACCGGGGACCCCGAGACCGCGGCGCGCCTTGGCAGCACCCGATGTGCCTGTCCAGATTGCGCACTTGACCGGCGCCGGCGGTTACGACGATCCATCCATCGATCAAGCGCTGGCTGTGTTCACGCGTGCCATCGCTGACCACGATCCGCGTACGGCGCATCTCTACTTCGACGTGTCCGGAATCGCCGGCTTTGGACAGTGGCGCGAGAAGGCGGAGCTGGTTGCTGCGCGTATCCGGCAGGTCGGCCTCGAACGAATCCTTTATGGATCTGATGCCGCCAGCGGCGGCGGCGTTCCTCCCCGCCAAGCATGGGCGGCATTTCGGCGTCTGCCGCTGTCAGAGTCTGAATTTCAGACGATCGGGAAGAACGTCGCGCCCTACATGCGGTACGTCGTCCAGTGACGTGCCTGCCGTTGATTTTTGAAGGCGCCGGACCGCGCATTTGTGGGATCATCCACGATTCGCGGGGCATGTTCGACGCATGTCCTGCGAGCGCGTAGATTCGCATCAGACGCGGGGGAGGCAACATGGGACGCTCTCTCGGTGCGGCGATTCTCGTGGCGCACCTGTCGGTCGGCGCAGCGCCGGCTCAGACCGTGAGCGCGACGATGGGCGCGATTGACGGCTGGGTGACGGACAACACCAATGCGGTGCTGCCGGGCGTGACGGTGACAATCGGTGGTCCCGCGATGATGGGGACGCGCGTCGTGACCACGAACCAGGAGGGCGCCTATCGGCTGGCCGCCGTGCCGCCCGGCACCTACACCGTCACGTTCGAGCTCGACGGCTTCGCACCGGTCACGCGCACAGACATTCGCATCGATCTTGGCTTCACCGCGACGCTCAGCGTTCAGATGGCGATCGGCGCAGTCTCGGAGAACGTCACGGTCACCGGGGCGTCGCCGGTCGTCGACACGGCGTCCACAAAGATTGGGACGACGTTCGATGCGCCGATGCTGGCGAGCCTGCCGAGCGGCAGCCGCGATTACTGGTCGGTGCTGTCCGAGACGCCCGCCTTGAAGCTGACGCGCGTCGACGTCGGCGGCAGCTCCGCCGGATCGCAGACCAACTACTACGCCTACGGCACGACGGGCCAGAACCGGCCGATGATCGAAGGCATCAACTCGACGCAAGGCACCGAGCGGTTCGGCAATTACGTGGACATGGGATCGTTCGACGAGATTGCCGTCAACGCGGCCGCCCACACGGCGGAGATGGCGGTGCCTGGCATCCAGATGGTCTTCATCAGCAAATCGGGCGGCAACGCCTATCACGGGTCGCTGGTCGATCATTACGAGAACGAGCGCTGGCAGTCGTTCAACATCGACGATCGCCAAATCGCGCAGGGGATCAGCGGCGGCGGCGGGCTCGAGCCGCGCGACGTGAACCGCCTCCACAAGTTTCGCGACTCCAGCGCGGACGGCGGCGGCTACTTCGTCAAGGACCGGCTCTGGTGGTACGGCGCGGTGCGCGATCTGGAAACGGAAACGCGCGTCACCAACTTCCAGGTCAAGCCGTTCGTCACGCGGCTGACCAGCTTCACCGGCAAATTCACCTTGACGCTGACCCGGAACAACAGATTCGTCGGCTACGCCTCGCGCAACAGCAAACATCAACCCAACCGCCTCGACGCATTCGCGCTCGGCCTGACCGGGATTTTTTCCTCTGAGGACGCGTCATTCAACCAATACCTCTACCCGCGCCTGTACAAAGCCGAGTGGGACACGGTAATTGGAGACGCGGCCTTCTTCGAGATCCGTGTCGGTCAGTACGGATTCGACTGGCCCGATACGAACTACACGTCGGCCCCGCGCTACGAGGATCTGGGCAACAATCTCGTGTCCGGGGCCTCGCGTATCCGCGAGCTCGACATCCGCCGCAACCAGGTGCTCGGGTCGGTCAGCTATTTCCATCACGGCCGCCTGGGCAACCACAATTTGAAGTTCGGGTGGGAGATCTTCCGCGACCTGACCACCCAGGGCGATCCGGCCGGCTCCTATGGCGACGTCGTGCACATCCTGCGGCAGGGCGCCCCGATCGAGGTTTACCTTCTGGGCAACCCGACGCGGTCGGTCAACGGGCTGTGGACGTACGGCGCTTATGCCACCGACACCTGGCGCGCGACGAAGCGCCTCACGCTCAATCTCGGGCTGCGGTTCGATCGCTATCGGAACTTCCTGCCGGCGCAGGTTCACGCCGCGGGCCGATTCAATCCGGCAGCGGCAGCCTTCCCCGCCGTCGACGCCTTGAACATCTGGAATACGGTTGCGCCGCGTGTGGGCATGACGTTTGACCTGTCGGGCAACGGCAGGACGATTGTCAAGGCGAACTACGGCCGCTACTGGTGGAACCCGGGCGCGGAACTGAGCGCGACGGTGAATCCGAATCCGCCGATCTGGCAGCGGCGCTACTCGTGGATGACCGACCTCAATGGCGACCGCATCTGGCAGCCTGGTGAAGAAGGGCGGCTGATTTCGGCGCTCGGCGGCGGCGCAACGTCGACGATCGCGCCCGATCTCGAGAACACGCACACCGACGAGGTCGCCGGATGGCTCGAGCGCGAGCTCGCGGCCGATCTTGGCATCCGCGGCGGGTTCGTCTGGCGCACCGAGCGTCAACTCTCTCAATTGTTGAATGCCAATCAACCGTTCTCGGCGTTCAACGTACCGGTGACCGTGCCGGATCCCGGCCCGGACGGTCTCGCCGGCAACGGCGACGATGGCCCGGCGATTCATGCGTGGAATCTCGCGCCTGAGTATCTCGGTCTTCCCGTGCGCAACGTGCTCACGAATGTGCCCGGCGCCCGAACCAACTTTTATACCTGGGAGGTCACGGCCACCAAGCGGTTGAACCGGGGGTGGTCCGCGGTTGCGTCACTCTCCCACACGACCAGCTACGCTCAGGCGAACACGCTCTTCGATACGAGTTTCCGGCAGAACCAGCTGCCGGTGACGCCCAATGACCTGATCAACACGGCGCCGAACGGCCAGGAGAAGTCGACCGACGTGGCGGCAAAGCTCACCGCATCGTGGGAAGGGCCGCTGGGGCTGAAGATCAGCCCGGTCTATCGGTTCCAGGCGGGCCAGAACTTCGGCCGCACGTTTGTGGCGTCGCTCAACTACGGCAACATCCGGATTCCTGCCGAACCGCTGAATGCGCGGCGTCAGGACGACGTGTCGCTGCTCGATCTGCGCATCGAGCGGTTGACGAAGCTCCGCCGGACCCGCGTGTCGCCGTTCGTCGACGTCTACAATCTGACGAACGCGAATCCGATTCAGAACACGAGCTGGAGCTCGGGCAGCTCGTTTCTTCGGCCGCTCGCGATCGTGCCGCCGCGCGTCTGGCGCGTCGGGGCGAAGTTCGACTGGTAGTGGCGCCAGACAATGGCAGTCTAGGAGCGTGTCTGAGTAAACTAGAACACGCTCCTAGGAGTCCGTCGCGGTTTACTCGGACGGACTCCTAGCGCTCGGGCGATTCGGCAATCAGCCGCCGGTACTCCTCGCGGGCGTGATCGTACGCCGCTTTCGCCGCATCCCGCTCCGCCGGCCTGATGCGCGGCGCCTTCTGCGTCCAGCACTGGTTGACGGCCGTCAGGCACCATTCCGCGCTGCGTCGCGAGGCGCGAATCGGCTTGCCGTCGACGAGCGCGAAGATCGGGTTGGTGTGGGACGAAGGAAGAATGCGAGCCGCAATCCAGCTGCTCTTGTCGATGCGGACGTTGAACATGACGTCCCGCAACTGTCCGTCCGCGGGGATGTTCCTGGAAGCGGCGACAGTGCCGTTGACGATCAGCTCCACCGCAACCTCGCGGCTGTTTCCCAGGCGCGCCCGTTCGACGTCCCAGTACGGCTGCTGATCGAGCGGCCGCCTTCGAATCTCTTCGTTCGGCAGCGGATCGATCGAGGCCGCCGCGCGCACCTTCGCGCTGACGATCCGGGCGCCGCTGATCTTCAGCTCGCTGCCATTGCGTCCGACGTCAATCCCGTCGACGGAAAAATCGAGCAAGTGGCTCTTGCCGTCCGACACGTAGCTGCGGCCGTTGCGCAGGCTGGTCAGCCACTGCTGGTACGTCAGGCCGCCCTCGACGGCGCCGTAGGTCCGTCCCAGGCCGACGCGGCTGTCGTAGATGCACGGAAAATCGGTCTCGCCGCTGACGCGGGTGCGGAACCCGACGTTCAGGGTGTGATACCAGATGCTCAACTCCGCCACCGACGGCGTATCGACGGTCGAGATGAAGTCCACGGTATCCGGGTGGGTGACATCGACGATGTACTCGTTGGCGCCGATGCCGTCGAAGGCAGGCATCTCGAAGCTGGGCACTGCACGATCCTGTACTTCGAGACCCCACCCGGAATGAGCGAATCCGACGACCGCACCCTGCGCCCTGGCCCACTTCAGGATCGGGAGATCCCACGAGGGCCAGTCCTCGATCCGATGCGTCCGCGGATAGTCCTGATCTTTCAGTCCGAGCAGCACGAGATGGCCGGCGTGGCTGGACGGAAATCCCGACACCTCGAGGTCGTAATGCATCCGGCGATCGGCTTTCGACAGCGGGTTGTCCTGCCCGGTAAAGAACTGTTTCTGGTAGTAGTAACAGGGTCCCCAAGTCAGCACCGCGCCGATGTTGAGCGCCTCGCCGTCGATCTGACGCATCATGTCCTCGGGCAGCACGCCTTCGGTGGGGTTTTGATAGTGCGAGCAGCCTGCGGCATGCACGTGATGATCGCCTGAGTACCAGCCCCACCTGGCGGGATCGATCCAGCGCTCCAGCGTGATGGCGATCTCGGCGGGCCGATCGGCCTCGACACGAAGATCGGTGGTGCGGCTCACATATTCCGGACCGCCGCTCGAGACAACCGTGTAGCTGCCGGCGGGCAGACGAACGGTCTCGCCGTCCGATCGGTAGATCTGTGACTGAAACGGAAAGTCAGGAGCGAGCCGTTTTGATCGGTTTGGATAGATCCGGTCGAAGCGGTCTCGAATCAGCAACGACGCGACGGCAGGTTTGCCGTGTTCATCGCGGATGCGAATGGCAACGTTCCGTGCCGGCAGCACGGTGAAGAGAATGGGCACGTCGTTGCGATAGCCAACGTCCTGCGTGCCCTGGCCGACGTTGAACGCGATCTGCGCCGACCGCTGTCCGGTGTCGCGGCTGAAGATCTCGAGAATGACGTACTCCACGCCAAGGCCCGAGAGCCGCGGCGTCATCGGCCGCTTGTTGTAGATGGAAATGCTCGCCCACCGATCGCGGGCGTCGCGCGTCGTCAAGGCGGCCTTCGGCTCGGGCGAGCCGTCCGAGGTGATGAACACGTTTCCGCTGTTCGGGCTGTCGACGCGCAGCGGAGCGGTGACCTGGGCCTCGTTGAGCACCTTCACCAGAAACAGCCGCGTGCCCCCTTCCACGAGCTCCGGCTTCGCCGGCCCCTGGTCGACGCTGACGCGACTCTCAGGATTGATGCGGACAATCGCGAGCACGTACTTGTCCAGAGTCGTTTGAATCTGCTCGGCCGCTTGCGCTTCGACCCTGGAGGAGATGGCGGCGTCCAGCGCCTGCCGATCCTCCGCCGCGAGCGGCTGTCCCAGATAGCTGAGCGCGGTTTCGACGCGTCGGGCTTGTTGCGCGAGCGGCTGCAGGTCCACGGGCGGCTGCGGCACCTTCTGCGGACTCAACCCTGAACGAGCAGGAATCCTGTTTCTACCCTCCATGGTAGCGGACAGCCATGAACGCACGTTTGCGCCAATCCCGGCCCAGAGCATCACGCCGACGCCTGCCCCGAGGACGAATCTCGACAAAGCCACGGCCATACACGCCTCACTTTCGTTGAGGGTGCAATGATAACGTGAGGCGCGCCACAAATCCGCGCTCGCCTGCCAGTCATGGCGATCAACGCAGAACACGCGGAACCCGCAGAGAAGACCGCTT
>QHWF01000262.1 GCA_003222455.1 Acidobacteriota bacterium | reverse complement strand
CGTCGTCATCTCCCGGGCGAGCAGGCGCTGCGCCTCGCGCTTCCCGGGCGCCTCACGCCCGGTCGCGTCGACCGCTTCAATCGTGTCGCGATCGAGAAACGTGAAGTATTTGAGGTACGGGACGACATCGCGATCGTCGGTGTTCAACCAGAACTGGTAGAACCTGAACGGCGACGTGCGAGCCGGATCGAGCCAGATCGTGCCCGCTTCGGTTTTTCCGAATTTCACGCCCGACGCCGTTGTGACCAACGGCATGACCAGGCCGTGCGCTTTCTTCGCGCGCAGCTTCCGAATCAGATCGATGCCCGCGGTAATGTTCCCCCACTGATCGCTGCCGCCAAGCTGCACGGTACAGCCGAATCGATCGAACAGCTCCAGAAAATCGCGCGCCTGCAGCAGCAGATAACTGAACTCGGTATACGAAATGCCCTCCTCGCTCTCGAGGCGGCGATTCACCGACTCCTTCTGGAGCATGTAATTCACGGTGAAGTACTTGCCCGTGTCGCGCAGAAACCCGAGGAGATCGAACGCGGCCAGCCAATCGGCATTGTTCACGAGACGCGCAGGATTGCCCGCGCGCTCGAAATCGAGAAACGGTGTGAGCTGCTGACGGATGCCCGCGAGGTTGACCTCGATCTGCCCGGGGCTCAGGAGCGTACGTTCCTGGGACTTGCCGCTCGGATCGCCAATCATCCCCGTGCCGCCACCGACGATGGCGATGGGCGAGTGGCCGAAGCGCTGCAGGCGCGCCAGCGCCATCACCGGCAGCAGGTTTCCGACATGCAGGCTCGAAGCGGTCGGATCGAACCCGATGTACGCCGTCACGCGTTCTGTGGCCAGGAGCTCCGCGAGCCCTTCCGTCACGTCGTACACCATCCCCCGCCAGGTCAATTCATCGAACAGCGTGGACATCGTTCTCAACGAATTACTATAACGGGTATGCCCGTCACGCGGCGTGCGGTGCTGAAAACCCTGATGACGGCGACCGCCGGCGCCGTAACCGCCGCAGGCACGTACGGCTTCACCTACGGCCGCCACGCCCTCGAGGTGACACGCTCAGTCGTGCCGGTCGACGGCCTGCCGCCGGCGCTCTCAGGATTGCGGATCGGCTTGTTGACCGACATTCACCGCAGCCGCTGGGTGTCGGACGATGACGTCGCCGAAGCCGTGGCGGCGTTGATGGGTGAGCATCCCGACATGATCGTCCTCGGCGGCGACTACGTCACCTGGGGCGATCGTCATTACGTCGCGGCGTCGGCCGCGGCGCTGCAACCGCTCGATGCGCCGCACGGCGTGTTCGGCATTCTCGGGAATCACGACGACGATCACGACATGCCGGCCGCGCTCATCAGAAACGGCGTGCAGATGTTGAAAGACGCGCGGACCCGCCTCACGATCAACAACCAGGTTGTCGATCTGATCGGCATCCGGTTCTGGACCAAGCGGCCATCCGATCTCGCGCAGCTGGCGAAAGGCTCGGCCGCGATGACGGTGCTCCTCGCGCACGATCCCCGCCGGTTGACCGAAGCGGCCGCCCTCGGCCTGCCGCTGGTGCTCTCGGGACACACCCACGGCGGCCAGGTCGTGCTCCCCGGCATCGGCGCGATTGCAGCGCAGAAGTTTCCAGTGGTATCGGGCCTCGGACGACGCGAGCGCACGACCATGTTCGTCAGCCGTGGCCTCGGCACCGTGTACGTGCCGGTCCGGATCAACTGCCCGCCGGAGGTGGCGATCCTGACGTTGCGGCCTGCTTGACAGAGACGCAGAGGCACGGAGGTTGTTTTGTACAAGTCCATCTTCGTCTCCGTTGCTCCGTTTCTCTGTGTGATGCCGTTGCCTCCGTTCACTCCGTTCCCGTGTTCCGCGAGTTCTGCGTTGATCGTCGTGGCTGGAGCGCCTGGCCTGTTCCGTTGCCACGAGGCACCGTCACCCGGCCTTGAACCCTGCGAACACGGCGTGCCCCGCGTACATCCACAGGCAGTCCACGGCGGCGAACCCCGCATGCCGCAGCCACACCAGATGATGAAAGATCGGCGACGGCCGGTCCGCGGGATCGGGGAACCGGAAATGGTTCCAGCGCGCGTCGAGAAACCGTTTGAACAGCTCTGGACGCTCGAGCGCCTGCGCCTCGGCCGCCCGGTCCCAATCGTCTGCTGCCGCACGACGCGCCGACTCGTGAGCGGGTTCGATGAGATCCGCGATCAGCAGCGCGCCTCGCTCGGACAGACGATCGGCGACAGCCTTGTACAGGTATTGCTTCCTGGCATCGTTCAGATGATGCAGGCACAAGGATGCGACGACGAGATCTGCGCCGAACATCAGATCCCACCAGTCCAGCGACTCGAGCTTGAAGGGGCGAACGCGGACGCGGTCGCCGAACGGCGCCAGCCGTGCGCCCGCCTGATCGCGCATCGACTCGGAGCCGTCGAGCCCGACAATCGTCGCGGCCGGGAATGCGCCGAGAAGCTCCGACGCAAGCCGGCCGTCACCGCACCCGAGCTCGACGATCCTGAACGCCTCGTCGCGCGCGAACGGGACCGCGGCGACAATCCGCTGCATCATCTCGGCACGGCGGGGGACGGCGACGTCCGCGATCTCACCGAAGATCGACGAATCGGATTCGGTCCAACTCATCAAGTCTCAACTCTCAAGTCTCAACTTTCAGGCCAACGCTCAATCTCAACTCTCCGGCGGTTCGGTCTCGACTGTCAACTAAGTGGGCTGACTTTCATAAATACGGTGGCATTCGGCCGGCGATGCATCCCGCCTCGCGGCGTTGCTCGTCGGTCAAATACTCTCGGTATTCTCCCTCCTCGCGCCTTGCGACGCGGGCGCCTCGCCGCCCTCGGTGCGTCACCGTATTTATGAAAGGCAGCACTAAGGCTTCAACGTTCACGCATTCGTGTTGGTTGCGAACTTGAGACTTGAGACTTGAGACTTGAGACTTGATTACCCGTCCCGTACGAAACGCCGCCCACTCACCGTCCAGCGTCCTTCCAGCATCATGCGAATCGCCTCAACATACAGACGATGTTCCTCGATCAGAATGCGGTCCGACAACGCCTCCACCGTGTCGGTATCGAAAACGGGAACGGCCGCCTGCGCGACGATCGGCCCATCATCCAGCATCGACGTGACGAGGTGGACGGTCGCGCCCGTGATCCGGACACCGTGATCGAGCGCCTGCTGCTGCGCGTTCAGCCCGGGAAACGCCGGCAGCAGCGACGGATGAATGTTCAGAATGCGATTCGGAAACGCCTCGACGAGCGCGGGGCCGACGATGCGCATGAAACCCGCGAGACACACGAGGTCCACGCATCTGTCGGACAAATTCCGGGCGAGCGCGCGGTCGTACGCGTCGCGATCGGCATGGTCATGCGGCTGCAGGCAGACCGTCTCGATTCCCGCGTCGCGCGCACGCCGTAGCCCGGCGGCGTCGGCGCGGTTCGAGATCACGACGGCGACGGTGGCATCGAGCTGTCCCGAGCGGACCGCGTTGATGATCGATTGAAGATTCGAACCCCGTCCCGAAATCAGCACGCCGAGTACAGGCATCTGGCGAGTTACCACAACGTCGATCGTGCGAGGGACTTGATGCGCCTGACGGTTTCGTTGCCGGCGTCGATATCGACACCCGATTGGCGGTAATCCATGTGCGACTCTGGGCTTTCGGCTTTGGGCTTTGGGCTTTGGGCTCTGACCGCTGAAAACTGAGGCGCGTGAAAAACATCGTTTCTGATGTAGTGTGGACCTTCAGGTCCGCCCGGCACGGCAGGCCTGAAGGCCTGCACTACATACGATTTTTTCATAGGCTCTGAGCTTCTGGGCCTAGAGCCTACCTAGATTAAAAATCCAGCTTGATTAAAAATCCAGCTTGCCAATCAAGGTCTGCATCAACGCGCGCCGGGCCGAGTCCTGCGCCGACGCCCAGTACGTGCGGCGGGCAAACGCGAAGAACCGCTCCTTGTCCAGATCTTCTTCCAGCATGTCGAATCCTTCGGCGAGGAGCGCCATCGCCTGATCGCGATCGGCACGCTGCTCGAGCAGCGGCAGCAGCACGGACGTATTGCGGAGCGCAATGGTGCCGAGCGCGAGGGCGATCGGCGCGCGCGTCGGATCGCGCGACGGCAGGCCGACCGCGAACAGCACCGTCGCCGCCTCGGGGTGGCCGGCGACACCGAGCGCGGCCAGCCCATTCGCCGCGCCGCGCAACAGTTCCTGAAATCCGAGGTTCCGGTCGGCGAATTTCAGCGTCTCGTTCAGGAAGTTCTCGTGTGTTTCGCAGTTGACGCCGAGCAGGCAGATCGCGGCGGCGATTGACGGCTGGAACGGCCGCGGCGCGGTCCGCTGAAGGATCGCGAGCGTCTCCAGCGCGCGCTTGTCCCCGATCTTTCCGAGCGCGAGCGCGGCATCGTCCTGCAGCGGGCCGTCGAGCCTGGCGATGGGCACGAGCGCGTCGAAGGCATACGTCGCTTTGTAGTCGCCAAGCGCCTCGATGACGGCGCTGCGGAAATAATCTTCGCCGCGGCCGGTTTCCTTCAGGAGCGCCGCGCGCGCGCGCGATCCTTCGTCGCCGGGCGTCGTGGCGGCAATCGCCGCCAGGGCACGAACGAGCGACGGCCGGACGAATTCGCCCTGCTCCTTGTCGAGCGCCGCGACGAACGGTTCGATCATCGATCGATCCGGATTGTGCTCGAAGAACCGGTACGCCACGGAGCGAAGGCGATCGTTCGGGCTGACGAGCGACTCCCGCATCGAGCTCACGGCGCGAGGGTCGTTGAATCCGGTCAACAACACCAGCGCGCGGTATCTCACGTAGCCGTCCGCGTGCTCGGAGACCGCCTGCATGAGCGCCGGGACGGCCTGCGCCGCCGCGGTGCGCCGCACGGCCCTCGAAGCGTTGGTCCGAACCGTGTAATCGAGATCCCCGAGCTTGTCGATCGCGGCTTTCAGTTGCGCTGGAGAAAGAGCCTGCGGTGCGGTCGGCTCCTGCTCGCCAGCGATGCAAGGGACGCTGGCGACACCAAGGACACCAAGGATACAAAGGACACAAAGGACACAAAGGAAAAATCGTGTGTGGCGACCACTTTCGCAAGCATGTGCGCGGACACATGTGCGGCGAGCGCCTTCGGGGACACAAAGGAGAAACCGTGTGGAGCGAAGCAAGAACGTGCGCGGACACATGTGCGGCGAGCGCCTTCGGGGACACAAAGGAGAAACCGTGTGGAGCGAAGGCCTTCGCGGACACCACCGACGACAGGGAGGATACACACCGACGAGTGAACCGCACGAGGCATTGCGTTTGATTCAACAGCTCGCGTAACCAACCGAACGCCTCCGACACTGGCTGGTCCGCCTGAAGGCGGACACTAGTTCGCGACGGGTTCCTTCTCCTTATCGAGCTTCAGCGCGAGCTGGAGATACCTGGTTTCGTCGCTGGGACATTCGACGGGGTAGTAACCGGTGTAGCACGAGCTGCAGTACGACGACTTCTCGCTCCCGACCGCGCTCATCATGCCTTCGAGGCTCAGGTACGCGACGCTGTCGGCTTCGAGAAACTCGCGAATCTCTCCGATCGTGTGCGTCGCGGCGATCAGCTCGGACTTGCTCGGCGTGTCCACGCCGTAGAAGCACGGCGAAATCGTCGGCGGGCAGCTGATTCGGACGTGCACCTCTTTCGCGCCCGCCGCCCGCACCATGCCCACGATCTTGCGGCTCGTCGTCCCGCGAACAATCGAGTCGTCGACGAGAATCACGCGCCGGCCCTCGAGGATGCTCCGCACCGGATTCAGCTTCACCTTCACGCCGAAGTGTCGAATCGCCGCCTGCGGCTGGATGAACGTGCGCCCGACGTAGTGGTTGCGGATCAGGCCCATGCGGAGCGGGACCCCCGACTCCTCCGCAAATCCCATCGCGGCGCAGACGCCGGAATCGGGCACCGGGACGACCACGTCGGCATCGATGGGCTGCTCGCGCGCGAGGATCCGTCCCAGGTTCGTCCGCACCTCGTTCACGCTGCGCCCGAACACATAACTGTCGGGCCGCGCGAAGTACACGTGCTCGAACACGCAGTGCGCGAGCGGCGCGGGCGCGAACGGCCGCAGCGATCGCACCCCACTGTCAGAGATCACCAGGACCTCGCCGGGTTCGACCTCGCGTTCATACGTGGCGCCGATCAGATCCATCGCACACGTCTCCGAGCAGACGACGTAGGCGTTGTCGAGGCGGCCGAGGGCGAGGGGCCGGAAGCCGTGCGGATCGCGCACCGCCACGAGCCGATCCCTGGTGAGCATCACGAGCGAGAACGCGCCCTGCACCTGGAACACCGATTCGACGATCGCGTCCTCGCACGCGCGGGCCTTCGAGCGCGCGTACAGGTGCAGGATCACTTCGGTGTCGCTGCTCGACTGGAAGATCGATCCCTGGCGCACGAGCTCGTCGCGCAGCTCCCGCGCGTTCACGAGATTGCCGTTGTGGCACAACGCGATTTGTCCGTGCGCGCAGTCGATCAGAATCGGCTGGGCGTTGGACAGCCGGCTCTCTCCGGCCGTCGAGTAGCGCACATGGCCGATGGCCAGCGTGCCTGACAGCTGTGAGAGCGCGGCGCTGTCGAACGTATCGGCGACATATCCCATGGCGCGCGACACGCGCACACGGCTGCCGTCGGACGCCGCGATGCCGGCGCTCTCCTGCCCGCGGTGCTGCAGCGCGTAGAGGCCCAGATAGGTCATGTTCGCGGCTTCGGGATGGCCGAAGATCCCGAAGACGCCGCATTCATCCTTGAACTTGTCGAGCATCAGGCCACACGTCTCGCAAAATAATGTTCAATCGCCGACGTCCACGCACGTTCGGCGTCATCGATAGCGACCTCGATTACCAGCTGCCCGTCGATGGCGATCCTGAGCGCGTCGCCGCCGACGCGGCCGATGACGCGGGCGGGCACGTTTCCGGCCGCCGCGCGGTCGAGAATCGCCGCAACCTGCCCGGGCCTGGCCGAGACAATCACGCGTGAAGACGACTCGCCGAACAACGCCGCGGCGGTGTTGAGCGTCTCGTTCTGCGAGATCCCGGTGCGGCTGATGGACACGTCGGCGCCGATGGCGCCGGTGTCGAAGCAGCACTCGGCCAGCGTCACGGCGAGCCCTCCGTCGGAACAGTCGTGCGCGGATTCGATCAATCCTTCTGCAGCGAGCGCGACCAGCAGATCCTGGAGCGATCGCTCGACATCGAGGTTCAGCGCCGGCGGCAGGCCGCGGACCATGCCGTGTTCGACCTTCAAGTACTCGCTGCCGCCAAGCTCGCCGTGGCCCTCGCCGAGCAGCACCACCTCATCGCCCGCCCTGCGAAATCGCCGGCCCAGCACGCGGTCCGCATGCTCGAGCAGACCAACGACCCCGATGACAGGCGTGGGATAGATGGCCTTGCCATCCGTTTCGTTGTAGAGGCTGACGTTTCCGCCGGTGATCGGCACGTTCAACGCGCGGCACGCCGCGCCGATGCCTTCGACCGCCTTCGCGAACTGCCACATGATGGCCGGACGCTCCGGGTTCCCGAAATTGAGGCAGTTCGTCGCGCCAAGCGGGCGCGCACCGGCGCACGCCACGTTCCGCGCCGCTTCGGCGACGGCCAGCATTGCGCCTCGATACGGATCGAGATAACAGTACCGGCCGTTGCCATCCACCGACAACGCGAGCGCGCGGCTGGTGCCCTTGATGCGGACCACGCCGGCGCCGAACCCGGGAACGTTGATCGTGTTCGTCCGCACCATGTGATCGTACTGCCGATACACCCATCGCTTGCTGCCAATCGTCGGCGACGCCAGCAGCGACAGCAGGACGGCGTTCGACTCACCCGGCTGAACAGCTCCCGCCTCCGCTCGCGCGTTTTCCATGCGAGCTTCGGCGCGGGTTGCCGTAGCGCCTCCGGCGCGAAGGCGGCCCGCTACGACATGCGAGCCGAGAGCGTCGAGATCGAGACGTTGGACCTCATGCAGGTAATCCGGCTCACGCATGGCGCGGTGATACACGGGCGCCTCATCCGTTAACGCCCGATTCGGGATTTCTGCCACGACGCTGCCCGCCTGCTTCACGCGGAGCATGCCGTCGTTCGTGACCTCGCCGACGCGCACCGCATGCAGATCCCATTTGTCGAAGATTCGTTCGACGTCGGCTTCCCGGCCGCGCTTCACCACGAGCAACATGCGTTCCTGCGATTCCGACAGCATGATCTCATACGGCGTCATGCCCGTCTCGCGCTGGGGTACCTGCGCGACGTCGATCTCGATCCCGGCCCCGCCCCGCGATCCCATCTCGGTGGACGAACAGGTGAGACCCGCGGCGCCCATGTCCTGAATGCCGATCAGCGCATCGCTTTTCATCACCTCGAGACACGCTTCGAGCAGCAGTTTCTCCATGAAGGGATCGCCGACCTGCACGGCCGGACGCTTCTCGGCCGATTTGTCGTCGAACTCAGCCGACGCCATGGTTGCGCCGTGGATGCCGTCGCGGCCGGTCTTCGCGCCGACGTAATACACCGAGTTGCCGGCGCCCGACGCCACCCCTTTCACGATGTCGGAGCGCTTTACGATGCCCAGGCAGAACACGTTCACGAGCGGGTTGCCGGCGTACGCCGGCTCGAAGGCGATCTCCCCGCCGACGGTCGGAATGCCGATGCTGTTGCCGTAGCCGGCAATCCCGGCCACGACGCCTTCGAGCAGCCGTCGCGTGCCGGGGCCGTGCAGCGGCCCGAAGCGGAGAGAGTTCAGCAACGCAATCGGTCGCGCCCCCATGGTGAAGATGTCGCGAATGATCCCGCCGACTCCGGTGGCCGCCCCCTGATACGGTTCGATGAACGACGGGTGGTTGTGCGATTCGATCTTGAAGACGGCGGCCAGACCGTCGCCGATGTCGATGGCGCCCGCGTTTTCGCCGGGCCCCTGCACGACCTGGGGACCCTCGGTCGGGAGCGTTTTCAAGTGCACGCGCGAGCTCTTGTAGCTGCAGTGCTCCGACCACATCACGGAGAAGATGCCAAGCTCGGTGATGTTCGGCGCGCGTCCGAGGAACTGCACGATCCGCTCGTACTCGTCGCGCGTCAGCCCATGGCGCTCGAGGACGGGACCATCGATCATCGGATGGCCATCGCGGTCACGACCGACTCGAAGATGAGGCGGCCATCGACGCCGCCGAGCAGCGGCTCGCACGCGCGCTCGGGATGCGGCATCATGCCGACAACGTTTCGCGACTCGTTACAGACCGACGCAATCGCGTTGGCGGAGCCGTTGGGATTCCACGCATCGGCGAGCCGGCCTTCGGGATCGGTGTAGCGGAGAATCACCTGCCGGTTGGCTTCGAGCCGGTCCAGCACATCCGGCGCGGCGAAGTAATTGCCTTCGCCATGGCCGATGGGAATCCTCAGGATGTGACCGGGTGCCGCCGCGCACGTGAACGGCGTATCGGTGTGTTCGACGCGCAGATGCACGTGCTCGCACCGGTATTTCAGCTCGCGGTTGCGCAGCATGGCGCCGGGCAGCATCCCGGCTTCGAGCAGAATCTGGAACCCGTTGCAGATGCCGAGCACGGGACCGCCTTGCTCGGCAAACGCGCGCACCTGGCTCATGATCGGGGAGAAGCGCGCCATCGCACCGGTCCGCAGAGCGCCTTTCAGATCCGCGTCCTTGTGCCAGAGGTATTCCGCATCGAGGCCGAACACGTCTCGCACGGCGTGATACGCATCCTCATCGCAGTTGCTGCCGGGGAAGACGACAATCCCGAAGCGCATCGTTTACTCCCTCGAGCCAGATCGACCCATTGCTTTCAGCGGCGTTATTGCCCCTCGCCACATTTTTTGCCACGAAGCCACGAAGCACACGAAGAGAAGAATTTTTGTCAAAGAAAACCCTTGATGTCTTCTTCGTGCGTTCTTCGTGTCTTCGTGTCTTCGTGGCCGTCCTCGTCGTGGCCTTTCAATCGATCTCGATGCGATAACTTTCGATGACAGGGTTCGCCAGCACTTTGTCGGCCACCTCGGCGGCCAACGCCCGCGCCTGACCGGCTTCGCTGGTGGCGAGATCGAGCTCGAAGTACTTTCCCTGACGGACATCTTCGACCGCACCGTAGCCGAGCGAATGAAGTGCATCGGCAATCGTCCTGCCCTGCGGATCGAACACCGATGGCTTCAACGTGACGAATACTCGCGCTCTCACTCTCTTGTTCTCGTGAGATTTCAGATTGCAGAATTCAGATTTAAGATTGGAGACAACGGAAATCTCCGCTCTCGACGTTTCTCTGCCATCTGAAATCTGCAATCAATCTGCAATCTGAAATCTGCATTCTCACGTTGCACTCTGAAATCTGCAATCAATCTGAAATCTGCATTCTGAAATCTGAAATCTCACTTTACACCTGAGCCGTCTGGAACACACGATCGAAGACCTGGTCCACGTTTCTCAACTGGTCGTCGAGATCGAACGCGCGCTCGATCTCCTGCGGCGTCAGGACGCCAGAAATGTCGGGATCGGCCAGGAGCAGCGGCTTGAATTCATGGCCGTCGGCGAACGAGCGCATCGCGTTCCGCTGGACCCATTCGTACGCGTCTTCGCGGGACACGCCTTTCCGCGCGAGCTCGAGCAGCACGGTCCCCGAAAAGACGACGCCGCGCGAGCGCTGGAGGTTCTCGCGCATGCGGTCGGGGAAAACCACCAGGCCGCGCACGATGCGAGTGAAACGCTGCAGCATGTGGTCGAGGACGATGAAGCTGTCGGGCAGGATCACGCGTTCGACCGACGAGTGCGAAATATCGCGCTCGTGCCACAAGGCGATGTTTTCGAGCGATGCATGCGCATTCGCGCGCACCAGCCGCGCGAGCCCGCAGATCTGCTCGCACCCGATGGGATTGCGTTTGTGCGGCATCGCCGAGGAGCCCTTCTGGCCCCGGCCGAATGGCTCTTCCACTTCAGCGATTTCCGTTCGCTGCAGGCCGCGGATCTCGACGGCGAATTTTTCGAGGGATGCCGCGGTGATGGCCAGCATCGTCAGCAGCTCGGCATGCCGATCGCGCTGAATCACCTGCGACGAAGCCGCGGCCGGCTCCAGGCCGAGCCGCCGGCACATGTCCTGTTCGACGTTCGGCGGCAGATGGGCGAATGTTCCGACGGCGCCAGACAATTTACCCACGCTGACGGTCGTCCGCGCCCGCGCCACGCGCTCGATATCGCGCTGAACCTCCGCGTACCACACCGCGAGCTTCAGGCCGAATGTCATCGGCTCGGCATGCACGCCGTGCGTGCGACCGATCATCGGCGTGCGGCGATGCTCGAGCGCGCGTCCGTGAATGGCAGCCGCCAGTGCTCGAAGATCCGTCGCCACCAGATCGCAGGCTTCTCGCATCTGGAGCGCCTGCGCCGTGTCGATGACATCCGACGACGTCATACCGAAGTGCAGCCAGCGCGCGGACGGACCGACCTTCTCCGCAACCGCGGTCGTGAACGCAATCACATCGTGCTCGGTCGTCTGCTCGATTTCTTCGATCCGCGACACGTCGAAGCCGCCTCGCTCCCGGATGTCGCGCGCCGCCTCGGGCGGTACGATGCCTGCGGCCGCCATCGCTTCGGCGGCGGCAGTTTCGACGAGCAGCCAGGTGTCGAACCGGTGCCGATCGCTCCAGATGCGCCCCATGTCGGGGTGGGTGTAGCGGGAGATCATCGAAGGACCATCATCACCAAGGACACAAAGGATACGAATGTATCCTTTGTGTCCTTGGCGTAGAGATCACTAATCCAGCTCGAGTCGCTTCTCGGGAATCTGCAAGCCGTTGACGTTGCCGAGTACCGTCGCCGCGATGGAACCGTTCTGAAACAGTTCCATCGCAACACGCTGGACATCCGAGGGCGTGACGCGATCGATGCCCTGAAGGGTTTCGTCGAGACCGAACTGCCGGTCGAAATAGATTTCCTGCCGCGCGATGTGCGACATCCGGCTGGCGGTGTTCTCGAGGCTGAGCATCAAGCTGCCCTTCAGGTGATCTTTGGACCGCTGCAGTTCGGAAGGAGGCACCGCGGCGTTCTTCACGCCCCGTAGTTCTTCCACCACCAGGTCGACCACCTCGCCGACGGCTTCGTTCGAGCAACCGGCGTAGATGGTAAAGGATCCGGCGTCGCGATAGGCGCTCAACCCGCTGAAGACCGCGTAGGCGAGGCCTCGCTTCTCACGGACGTTCTGGAACAGCCGCGAGCTCATCGAGCCGCCGAGCAGGGTGTTCAGCACGTAGCTCGCGTAACGGTCGTCGTGGTTCTGCGGATAACTGCTGGTGCCCAGGCACAGATGGCTCTGCTCGAGGTCCTTGTTGCGGATGAGGATTTTCGGCACCACGCGCGGCGCGTCCTCGGAAACTTCTTCGCTGGGCGCGCTGAGCGTGCCGAACTTCTCGGCCACGAGATCGAGCACGTGCTGATGTTCGAGATTGCCCACGGCAGAGACGATCAGGTTGCGCGCAGTGTAGGCGCTGCGGAAATACTTGCGCAGCGATGTCGCGTTGAACGACTCGACGGTTTCGCGCGTGCCGAGAATCGGACGGCCCAGCGGATGGTTCTCCCAGAAGCCCTGCGTGAAGAGCTCGTGGACGAGGTCGTCGGGCGTGTCCTCGACCATCTTGATCTCTTCGACCACGACCTTTTTCTCGCGTTCGACATCGTCGGGGCTGAACGCCGGGTTGCGGACGATATCGGAAAGGATATCGATGGCCAGGGGCAGATGCTCGTCGAGGACCTTGATGTAGTAGCTCGCGTATTCCTTGGCCGTGAACGCGTCGAGCTGTCCACCGATGGAATCGATCTGCTGCGCGATGTCTTCGGCCGTGCGCGTGGCCGTCCCTTTGAAGAGCATGTGCTCGACAAAGTGCGCGATGCCGCCCTGCTCGGCCGTTTCATGGCGCGACCCGCGTGTGAGCCAGACGCCAATGCTGATAGAGCGCACCTGAGTCATGCGCTCGGTCAGAACGCGAAGGCCGTTATCGAGAACGTCTCTGACGATCGGTAAATTCGACAAGGTGAAAAGCTCGCAGCAAGAACGCGGTTTGAACCAACCGCTGGGGCGCACCGCAAACCGTTGAGCGTGAAGGAATTACCAGCCCGGACCCACATTATAACATGGGATAACATGGGGCTGTCGGGCCGGGCGGCGTGCTAACATAACAGGTCCTGCAAGTGTTTGGCTCTGTGAGAGATACCGTGTCATCTCAGGCTCTTCCCGAGGATCTCGTCGAACTCGAACGCCCTGCACTCGAGGCCGCGCTCGAAGCCCGCGGTCACCGCGGTTTCCATGCCCGCCAGATCTTCGGGTGGGTGTATCGGATCGGTGTTACCGATGTGTCGTCGATGACCGATCTGTCGCGCGAGTTGCGCGCGCTGCTCGCCGCAGAGTTCGCGATCCGCACGCCCGCGATTGTCCAGCGCGACAAGTCAGTGGATGGCACAGAAAAGTTCCTCCTCAAGCTGGTGGACGGCCGCACCGTCGAATCGGTCTTCATCCCCGACACGCCGTCCATGACGTTCTGCATCTCCACCCAGGTGGGCTGCGCAATGGCCTGCGCATTCTGCCTCACCGGACGGATGGGACTGGTCCGCAACCTGACCGCCGGCGAGATTGTCGGCCAGGTGCGCGTGCTCGCCGATGCGCTTCACATGCGGGACGTGCACTTCAACATCGTGCTCATGGGCATGGGCGAGCCGCTGCACAACTACGACGCCACGATGAAAGCGCTGCGGATCCTCGCGGACGAGCACGGGTTCAACATGTCGCCTCGGCGGATCACACTCTCGACGGTCGGCATCCTGCCGGCGCTCGAGAAGCTGGCGCGCGAGCCGATCATGCCGAACCTGGCGATATCGCTGCACGCGCCCACCGACGCGCAGCGGGGCGATCTGGTCCCGCTCAACAGAAAGTACGGCGTCAACGACATCATCGCCGTCTGCAAACGGTTCCCGCTGAAGCGGCGTCATCGCATCACGTTCGAATACGTTCTGCTGGCGGGCGTGAACGACCGGCCGGAAGACGCGCGGCGTCTCGCAAAACTGCTCGCCGGCGTGAAGTCGAAGGTGAATCTGATCCCGCTCAACGCCGCACCGGGCATTCCGTTCGAACGCCCCTCCGACGATGCGATCGATCGGTTCGCTCGAGTCCTTGCCGATCACGATCTTGTCGTGTCGGTTCGAAAGAGCCGCGGCCGCGACATCCGGGCTGCGTGCGGGCAGCTGATCGTCGAGAGCGAGCGCAAGTCAGCCGCTCAGCAGCTCGCCGTCATGATGTAGGCCGGGTGGGTCGGGTAGGTCAGTGGGGCGCCTGCGGCCATGCGTCAGTTCGCGCCGGGGGTAGGGCCCCGGCGCCGGTGGAATAAAAGTCGGTCGGGTCGGTCGGGTCGGTAACTAAATTACGCTGGCCGTCATCGGTTCTGAGCTGTTGATCCGCACACGTACCCACCGATTGCGCGGCGATCCGGGCGGGATCCTGACCTTCAAATAATTGCCGGTCGCGACGAGCGTCCCGTCTTCGAGCGTGAGCCCGCGCTGCGTCGTTCCCACCTGCGCACCGTGGAAGCGGTCCATGAGCCGACGGCCAATCTCGCGCACGCGCCGGGCGCGCTCGCGGATCGCGCCGCCGTGTACCCTGTCGCCCATTGCCGACGCCGCTGTTCCAGGACGGTCCGAGTACGGGAACACATGAACGTGCGTCAGCGGGCTCCCTTCGAGATATGACACCAGCCGATCGAAGTCAGCATCGCTCTCGCCGGGGAAGCCGACGATCACATCGGAGCCGATCGCGGCATGAGGAATGCGCGTCCGGATCATGTCCACGAGCGACGCGTAGTACGCGGCGGTGTACGGACGGCGCATCGCGCTCAGGACGGGATCGCTGGCGTGCTGCAACGGCAGATGAAAGTGCGGCGCAAACGAATCCGACGAGGCGACCAGATCGACAATCGCGCGCGAGCAGTCCATCGGCTCGAGCGAGCTGATGCGAAAGAGCAGGTCGGGCGTTTCGGTAGTGTCCGGCTTCAGCCGGACCGAATGGTGCGCCCACGCGTCGAGCGCGCGGAACAGATCGATCAAGCTCACAGGCGGATTCAGATCGCGTCCGTACGATCCCAGGTGCACGCCGGTCAGCGCGATTTCCTTGTAGCCGGCTCCGGCGATGCGATCGACCTCGCGCATCACGCGATCGGGTGGCACGCTGCGCGGTGCGCCGCGGGTCGTGGGAATGATGCAATACGCGCACGGTTCGGCGCAGCCGGTCTGGACGCGCAAGGTGAACGCGGTCCGCCCCGCGACACCTGGCTCGATGGCCGCGCCGCAGCTGCCGTCGCCGTCCCCAAATCGTTCGGCCGTCGTCAGGTCCGGCTGAAGCCGGACACTACCGCAGGCGTCAGCGGAGATCAGCGGGATGAGGGTCGGTTTGTTGTCGTTGTCGATGACGCGCGCGACGTTCGGCAATGCTGCCAGCTCATTCGGACGGCGCGTCGCATAACAGCCGGTGACCACAATCCTGGCGGCGGGATTGTCCCGTGCAATCCGCCTGATTGTCTGACGCGCACCTTGATCGGCGGTCGCGGTGACCGAGCACGTGTTCACGATCACCAGGTCGGCCGCGTCGGGCGCGACGGCGATGGCGCCGCGCGCACGGAGTTCTTCCTCGAACCCGAGTGAGTCGGCCTGATTGACGCGGCACCCGAAGGTGATCACTGAGTACTTCACACCGACACTTTACCAGCCACGACGATCGGATTTCTTTGACAGAGTCAAATCGCCACGGAGACACCGAGACACAGAGGTTCTTTGTGTCTTTTGTCTCTCTGTGTCTCTGTGTGTCTCTGTGGCTCATTCTCTCAGTGCGCTCCGCCTCCTCCGTGTCGCATACTCGGGACGGACTCCCAGCACTCCACCAGGCCTGGCCGGCAGTTGTCGCCCCGGCCGCCGGCGGAGTAAAATCCGGGGCAATAGACCCTTCATCGGATCTACGCGGCGACGCTCGTTCGAATTCTCCTGCCTCCCCAGAGCGCGGAGGGATGTCGCATGAAGGACAGGCCTCGGTATCCGGGCATTCGGGTTACCGCCAACGGCAACCAGCTAGTCTCCTATCACACCGAGACGCGAATTGCAGACGGCGGCATCTTCTACCCCATCACTCCTTCGACCGAGGGAGGTGAGCTGTATCAGCAGGCGTTCGCCGAAGGCAAGCTGAACGTCTTCGGGGGCAGCACCATCGCCGTCGAAGCTGAAGGTGAGCATGCGGCCCAGGGGGGCGCCATCGCGTACTCCGTTTGCGGAAAGCGCGTGGTCAACTACACCTCGGGCCAGGGAGTGGTGTACGGCGTCGAGCAGTACTACCACGCACCGGGCAAGTGCTCGACGATGGTGCTCGAGGTCGCCGCGCGAGCGCTCACCAAGCACGCGCTGAACGTCCACTGCGGGCACGACGACATCTACGGCGCGCTCGACACCGGCTGGATCATGGTGTTCGGGAAGGATGCGCAGCAGGCGGCGGATCAAGCGCTCATCCTGCGGCGCGTCACCGAGTTGAGCCTGACGCCGGGCATGAACATCCAGGACGGATTCCTCACGTCTCATCTCGAGCGGACGTTCTACAAACACGAATCGGCACTCATCCGCGAGTTCCTCGGCTCACCCGACGACATCATCGATTGTCCGACCGAAAGCCAGCGCACGCTGTTCGGTCCGACACGCCGGCGTGTCCCGCGCATGATCGACCTCACCAATCCCGTGCTGCTGGGTCCCGTGCAGAACCAGGAGCACTACATGCAGGGCGTGGTCGCCCGGCGCAACAATTTCACGGAACCGATCCTGGCGTTTCTCGAACGCGCGTACGAGGACTTCGGACTGCTGACCGGCCGGTATTACGGCCTCGTCACGCAGTACAAGACCGATGATGCCGACACGGTGTTCGTGTCGCTGGGATCGGCCGCGGAGAACATCGAGGCGGCCGTCGATTACCTTCGGGAACACCAGACAGCCCGGGTTGGCTCGATTCACCTGAACGTCATTCGTCCGTTCCCCGAAGCGGCCGTCATCAACGCGCTGGCCGGCAAGAAGAACGTGATCATCGTCGAGCGCACCGACGAGCCGATGGCGGGCGACAACCCGATGGGCCGCGATATCCGGACGGCGCTGAACAAGGCGCTCCAGACCCAGGGACATCCCGCGAGCGACGGACTGCCGGCCATCACGATCGATCAGATGCCGCGGCTCTTCTCGGGTATCTACGGGCTGGGCTCGCGCGACTTCAGGCCGGAGCACGTTCTCGGCGCCTACGAATTCGTCGCCGGCACGCGCACGCGCAAGGACGGCAAGCGCGCCGCAGAGGGAACGACGTTCTTCGTGCTGGGCGTCGACCATCCCTACGAAGTGAAGTCGGACGATGCGCCGTCACTGCTGCCCGAAGGCGCCATCGCCGTCCGCTTTCACTCGATCGGCGGCTGGGGCGCCATCACGACCGGCAAGAATCTCGGTGCGATTCTGGGCGATCTGAACGATCTCCTGTACGAGCGCGACAGGGTCGTCGACGAGTTGGGGAACCCGAAGGAGATCATCCACGTCAGCGCGAACCCGAAGTACGGATCTGAGAAGAAAGGCGCGCCGACGGCGTACTTCATGGTGGCGGCGCCGGAACGGATCCGGGTGAACTGCGATTTGCGTCACGTCACCGTGGTGCTGTGCTGCGATCCCAAGGCGTTCACCCACACCAACCCGCTCGACGGCATGTCCGAGGGCGGCTGCCTCGTGTGGGAATCGGAAGAGGAAGGCGAACAGGCGTGGGAGCGGCTGCCGCACTGGGCGCGGAAGCAGATTATCGACAAGAAGATCCGGGTGTTCACGCTGCCCGGGTTCCAAATCGCGCGCGGCGCCACCGATCGAGCCGACCTGCATTTGCGCATGCAGGGCAATGCGTTCCTCGGCGCGTTCTTCGCCGTGTCTCCGCTGCTCGAGGAGTTCCGCATCACGCAAGAGCAGTTCCGCGCGGTGGTGCACAAGCAGTACGTCAAGAAATTCGGCCGGCTGGGCGAAGCCGTCGTGAGCTCCAACATGGAGGTCATGACGCAGGGGTTCGAGCGCGTGCGCGAGATTCGCCTCGGCGAGCTCGAAGCGCCGGATCGGTCAACGCTGCGCGGCAGTCCATTTCTGCCGGTCGTCGAGGGAGCCGAGGAACACGGGCACGGCTGCGGCTGTCGATCGAATTCGATTCCAGACGGTCAGGCAGCGCGAACGCCAGTCACGCAGATTGCAAGCTTCGACGCCGAGTTCCGATCGGGCTTCGGCTACAACCAGCCGGCCTCGCCGCTCGCCGCGGTCGGTGTGATGGCCGCGGGCAGCGGCGACACCGCCTCGAAGTACGTGGCGCGCCGCGAGACGCCGCTCTACATCGCCGAAAACTGCACGCAGTGCATGGAGTGCATTGCGGTGTGTCCCGACACGGCGCTGCCCAACTGCTCGCAGGATCTCGGAACGATCCTGCAGACGGCGATCGGGCGGTATGTCACGGATCCGTCCGAGCGCGCGAAGATGTTCCGCTCGCTGCCCGAAATCGAAAAGCGCACGCGTGAGATGATGCGGGAAGCGATCGCGGGCAACGCGGCCACGCCGCTGCCGCACATCCTCCACAAGGTCACGAGCGAGGTCAACGGGTTCTCCGACGAGGCCAAGCGCCAGTTCTTCGACATCATCGACAAGGTGCCGATGGCGTACCAGAAGGCGAACGCGATCTTTGCGACGCCGGAGAAGCGCAGTCCCGGCGGCGGCGGCATCTTCTCGATCTTCGTGTCCGACCTGTGCAAGGGGTGCGCGGCGTGCGTCACCGCGTGCGGCGAGCATCAGGCGCTGCGGATGGTGCAGGAAACCGAAGACGTGAACGCCGAGCACGAAACCGGCACGGCCTTCCTGAACCTGCTGCCGGATACCCCGCAGAAATACCTGGGCCTCTACAACGATCTCCGGCCCCAGGATTCCAAGACCGCCACGCTCCGCAACATGCTGATGGTGCGGAGGAACTACGACGCGCTCGTGTCGGGCGACGGCGCGTGCGCGGGATGCGGCGAGAAGAGCATCCTGCGCGCCATCGCGGCGGTGACCGAGGCGTACATGCGGCCGATCTTCCACGCGAAGGCGGATCGGCTGCGGACGAAGGCCGACCGGATCGAACAGGCCGGCGTGCAGAAGCTCGCCGAACTGAAGGCCCGAAGCCAGGACGAGTACGAGCTGTTCCGTCAGATCGTCGCGCATCTCCTCATGGGACTGGGTGGTGAGGACGACACCGACACCAAAGCGCGCATGGCCGCACACGGTCCGATTGCCGACGCCGACATCGTCGCGGCGCTCACCGCCGTCATGCGGCAGGAGGCGTTCAACCACAAGAACCTGCAGTCGGTGGACGGCCGTCTCGCCAACGGCATGTCGGTGATGGCGATGGCCGCGCATACGGGCTGCAACACCGTCTACGGATCGACGCCGCCGAACAACCCGCATCCTTATCCGTGGATGAACTCGCTCTTCCAGGACGGCGTCACCGTCGGCTGGCTCATGGGCGAGAGCTTCATCGTCGATCACGCGAGACGGTCGGTGATTCCCGAGCGGCTCGGCGACGCGTTGATGGGTGGCGGAACGACCGTCCTGACCCCGCGTGAGTACTACGAGTTCACCCATTTCAGCGATGCGCTGATGACCGACCAGGAAGTCCTCGAGCTGCCGAAGGCGTGGGTCGTCGGCGGTGACGGCGGCATGGGCGACATCGGGTACCAGAACGTGTCGAAGGTGATTCTCCAGAACCGGCCGAACGTGAAAGCGGTGATGCTGGATACACAGGTGTACTCGAACACCGGCGGCCAGAACTCCGACTCCACGCCGATGCTCGGCGGCAGCGACATGAACATGTTCGGTGCGGCGACGCAGGGCAAGAGCGTCGAGAAGAAGACCGTCGCCGAGACGTTCCTGGCGGGTCACGGGTCGCCGTTCGTCGCGCAGGTGTCGATCGCGAACGCACCAAAGCTGTACAGGGCGATTCTCGACGGCCTCGAGTACCGCGGAACCACGTTCCTTCAGTGTTTCACCACGTGCCAGCCGGAACACGGCGTGGCGGACGACATGGCGCTCACCCAGGCGCAGCGCGTCCGCGATTCACGCGGAGCGCCCGAATTCGTCTTCAACCCAAGGCTCGGGGAGACATATCAGGAGGCGCTCGACGTCAAGGGCAACCCGTCGACGGATCTCGACTGGTACGAGACGAAGTTCAAGAGCACCGGCGAGACGTACCGCTATACGGTGGCGCATTGGTGCGCGACCGAAGCGCGGTTCCGAAACCATCTCAAGAAGATCAAGAAGGAAGATGCCGACAAGCTGATCCCGCTCGACAACATGCTCGTTCGCATCACGCAGCAGGATGTCGTCTATCGACGCCACCTCGTGCCCGGCCATCGAGCGTTCGTGCCCGATTTCGGCGTGTACATCAAGGTGCAGGGCAGCAACGGCCAGACCGAGTACCGGGCGATCTCGCGGCAGCTCGTGCTCTTCTGCGTCGAACGCCGCAAGGCGTGGCGCATGCTGCAAAGCAAGGCCGGGATCGAGAACCGCGAAT
This sequence comes from Acidobacteriota bacterium, assembly GCA_003222455.1. Lineage (GTDB taxonomy): Bacteria > Acidobacteriota > Vicinamibacteria > Vicinamibacterales > CAVVIG01 > QHWF01. Next base: position 1,126 of record QHWF01000262.1, on the reverse strand, counting down.
ACAAGGCGCAGCGCTCGCTGCTGGCGGACGTCGACGCGGGCAGGATCTCGAAGGACGACCTCTTCGCGCGCGCCGAACAACTGCTCAAGGAACGCATGCCGGCGCCAGCGGCGGTGCACAAGCCGGCCGAAGCCAAGGCTCGTGTGACCACGCCAGCGCCGCCGCCCGCGCCTGAGCGGAAACCGGCCGCATCCCCGGTCTCGGTATCCTGACTCGTGTCCGACGACCTGACACCGCCGTTGAACGCAAAGGCCGCGAAGGCCGCAAAGAAATCCTGTCTAACTTTGCGTCCTTTGCGACCTCTGCGTTCGATCGTGACGTTCTCCAGGGCCTGAAGCCCAGAGCCCAACGCCTGAAGCCTGAAGCCTGAAGCCTAAAAAGGAGCGACAGTATGAAACGTAGCGCCAGTGCTGTATGGAAGGGCGGCCTCCAGGATGGGCGCGGCACCGTGTCGACCGACAGCGGCGTCCTGTCGAATGTGCCCTACACATTCAAGATGCGGTTCGAAAACGAGAAGGGCACCAATCCCGAGGAGCTCGTCGCCGCAGCTCACGCCGCGTGCTTTTCCATGGCGCTGTCGTTGTTCCTCGGCCAGGCAGGCATGACGGCCGAGAGTATCCAGACGAAGGCGACGGTCACCCTCGACCAGGTGGAGGGCGGATTCGCCGTCACATCGTCTCACCTCGAGACGAAAGTGAAGATTCCGAACGCGGACAAGGCCGCCTTCGACAAGGCAGTCGAGACGGCAAAGAGCGGCTGTCCGATTTCCAAGCTGCTCAACGCCAGGATCACGATGGATTCGGCGCTCGTCTAGCAGGCTGCTGAAAAACGCAGCCTGAATTTGCAAGTGTCAAGTTTCAAGTCTCATCTTTCGGGAATTTAGCTGGATTTCGGCGGCTCTGACTTGAGCCTTGTTACTTGAAACTTCAGGTTGCTGGCTTTTTCAGCAACCTGCTAGGCGCTCGCCCTCGCGTCTGCGCGCGCGGCTCCGGCCGGCGGCCGTGCGAGCGCACCAACGACCGGATGCGAGAGCTCGGCGAAATCGCCATAGTGCATCCGGATCGCATCGGTGTGCGTGCCCGCGTTGAACGCCATTTCGACCTCGCCCACGAGGCTTCGATCGACG
>QHWF01000261.1 GCA_003222455.1 Acidobacteriota bacterium | reverse complement strand
GGTGGATCAGCGCGCGCCGCAGGAACAGCCACACGACCTGTCGGGTTTGCGCGCCCAGAGCCATCCGGACGCCGATTTCCTCAATCCTGATCACGCCGTGTTCAGCACCTTCTGGATCGCGACCATCAGGCGGTCGAATTCCTGGCGTTCGTTGACGAGTTGTTTGCGCCCCGTGGCAGTCAGCGTGTAAAAGCGTGCGCGGCGGTTGTTTTCGGACGCACCCCACTCGCCTTTCACCCACCCTTTGAGCAGCAGGCGCTGCAGCGCAGGGTAGAGCGAGCTCTCGCCAACTTGCAGGACTTCGTCCGAGACTTGACGCAGGCGCTGCGCGATGCCGTAGCCATGCATCGCACCGGCGGTGAGCGTTTCGAGAATCAGCAGCTCCAGCGTGCCCGGGAGCAGTTCAGACGGCTCGTGCGGCTTTCCCATCGTCTATCGATGGGGAGAGCGTATGACAAAGGCGGATCGGCTGTCAACCTGATGATTCGCATGGCCACGCGCGAGCCTCGATGCAAGCACCGGACTGCCACGGCGCGCGAACCCGCACGGCGGCACGTTGCAGCCGCTGCGCCAAACACCTTGCAGCGGCAGCGCTCAGAACCTAGACTGTCAACGGAGCAACGATGAAGACAGCAGTGATCGCCGCGGGCCTCGCCCTTGCCGCCGTCCGGTTGGGTGCGGAGACCCACCGGTTCGTCCCGACCCAGTTCTACAACACATATTCGGCCGCGCACCCGCCGGTGCTGCGGATCATGCCGGGCGATCGTGTGGTCACGAAGACCATCGACGCGGCGGGAACGGACTGGAACGGCAAATCCGTCGGCAGCGGGCCGAATCCGCAGACCGGTCCGTTCTATGTCGAAGGTGCGGAGCCTGGCGACATGCTCGCCGTGACGTTCGACAAGATCGAGACGAACCGCGTGATGGCGTACTCCGCCAGCCTGCTCGCGCCGTACGCCGTCGATCCACAGGCCATTGCCGCGCGGACCGACCGTGAGGCGCGACGGCTCACATGGACCATCGAGAAGGCGCGCGGCGTGGCGCACCTCGATCAGGCGGACGTCCAGCCCGGCGGGCTGGAGCTTCCGCTGCGACCGATGCTGGGATGTGTCGGGGTCGCGCCGGCCCGGAAAGAGGCGATTTCGACAGCCACTCCCGGACCTTACGGCGGCAACATGGATTACGCCTGGCTGAACGCTGGCGTGACGCTGATGCTGCCCGTGAACGAGCCGGGCGCGCTGCTCTTCATCGGTGACGGTCACGCGCAGCAGGGCGAGGGCGAGGTCGCGGGCACGGGGCTCGAGACATCGATGGACGTCGAGTTCACGGTGAAGGTCGTGAAAAAGCAAGCGATCGGGTGGCCGCGTCTCGAGAACGGCACGCACATCATGGTGCTCGGCAGCGCACGTCCGCTGCTCGAGGCGTTCCAGCACGCGACGACGGAGCTGCAGCGGTGGCTGATGGCTGATTACGGTATGACCGAACGCGGCGCGCAAACCTTCATGGGCCAGGCGACCGAGTACGAAGTCGCCAACGTCGTCGATCCCAATTTCACCGTGGTGGCGAAGATCAGAAAGGCGACGTTACCGCGGCGCTAGCAGGTCGCTGAAAAAGGAGCCGACCTGAAGTTAAAACTGAAAAGCCAAAACAGAAAAGTGCGATTTTCCGCCTGCTTTTAACTTTTCTGTTTTAACTTTTCACTTCAGGCTGTGTTTTTCAGCAGCCTGCTAGAGCCTGATTTATGCGGCCGGATCGTTCTGTCTGGCGGTCGTGATCTGAAGGCCGTGATCCGCCGCCCATTCAATGGCGTGCGCGTCGCACAGCAGTCGAACGCCCGACGGCGACGTCGGCGACCACGACAACAGACGATGAGTGGCGCGGTTCCGACAGCTCTCGTCGCCCGTGCACCGTGAGTCGACCTGCGGCGGCAGCGGTGTGATGCTGAAGCGATCGGTGATTCGGGTGAGCTGAAGATTCACACTGCGCATAGCGACGCTCCTCGGAACGGCAATCCGTGAAATGGCGGTCACACTTCAAGGGTGATGCCGTGCGCGGATGCGCAACGCTGCACACAGTGACGCGGGTGGTGACGCTCATGGTCATCGTGCGGGTTGACATTTATCGCCTCTCGCCGAACGGAATGGTAAGAGCGTCGTCACGCGCGGCGCGTAGCAGCGACGAAGAACGTCGATCAACTTTGTGCGAGTTGTTGTCGGGCTCTGATGGAATGGCGGTTCCATCCGATAAACGGTTTGACGCCTCACTGGCGAAAGCCGGGTGGGTTGTTGAAAGGACGCAGGCGCGCCGAGTACGGGTATACCGTTAATGCGCCCTGCGGCCTGTTTTTACTGCATGCGCCACGGCTGGTTCAACGCTGGCGACGTCGTGCGGCGCTCTCGACCCGATCTGGCAACCACGATTCGCGACTGTCCTGCCGGTTGCTCAATCCCCGCAAACAACGCAGCAAGGAAATCAGTTCGAGGCTTCCACGGCCGGCTGGTACGCGGTGCGCCACAGCTTCGCCTGGTCCATTGCGGTGATCGGGCTGCCGAAATGTTCCGCCCGCAGGATGTCGGTGCCGCGCGTGACACGAATTTCCCAGCTGTCCGAGCGCGGATCTTTCAGCAGCAGACAGGAGGTCCCATCGGGAAGGGACCACATTCGAGCTAGCGCCACTTCACGCATCGGATCGAACTGCGCGTAAGAACTGAGAGGTGCGGACTGTATCACAGAACCGGCAGTCTGGCCGCCTCCCATGCTGTAATGCCGCCGGCGATCTCGCTGACATGCGCAAATCGGTGCAGTTGGAGCAGGCTCGCGGCAATCGACGAGCGATAGCCGCCGGCGCAGTACACCAGCAGCGGCCGATCGTTGGGCAGATCGCCAAGCCGACCGAGCAGCTGATTGAGCGGGATGTGCGTGCTGCCCTCGATGGCCTTCTGCTCGCGCTCGCGAGGCGTGCGGACGTCGATCGCGAGCGGCTCCCGTGACGCCAGCCGCTCGGCAGCCAGCTGCGCGCTGACGCGCTCGGTGCTGACGGTCAGATCCGGCCGCGTCTCCAGACTGCGCAATCCATCCTTCAGATAACCGGCGATGTGATCGAATCCGATTCGGCCCAGCCGGACCGCCGATTCGCTCTCGCGTCCAGGATCGGCGACGACGATGATGGGCCGATCGCGACTGAGGACGGTGCCGGCCCACGTCGCATACTGGCCCACGAGGCCAATGTTGATGCTGCCGGCCAGGTGCGCAGCGGCGAAATCGTTCGCATCGCGGGTGTCGAGCACCTGGCCGCCGGCCTCCTGTACCGCGAGCACCTGATGGAGCGTCATCGGGTTGAGCTCGCGCGCCAGCGCCTCGTCGAGCGTCGGCCGTTCCTTGCTGTTCAGAACCGCGTCGTAGGTGAAATACGCGGGCGCGTCCGGCTGATCGGCCGTGACGAGATCGACGAACGTGCTCTTCGACATCGGCTGCAAGGCATAGTTCAATCGCCGCTGCTCGCCGATCGTCGACACGGTTTCCTTGCTGAGCGCTTTTCCGCAGAGCGATCCAGCCCCATGCGCGGGATAGACCAGGCTCGAATCGGGCAGGGTGAGGAGCTTGCGCTGCAGTGATTCGTACAGCATGCCGCCGAGATCCGCGGCCGACCAGCCGAGCGCGACGCGCAGGTCGGGACGCCCGACGTCGCCGACGAACAACGTGTCGCCGGTGAGGACGGCGTGCGGCTCGGCGTCGCTGCGATCGAGGTCGAAGACCAGAATCGAGATCGATTCCGCGGTGTGTCCGGGTGTTTCGAGCGCGGTCAATCGGACGCGGCCAAGCTCGATCGACGTGCCGTCGGCGAGCGGCGTGAAGGCATACTCGGCCTTCGCTGACGCGCCGAGATAAATCGTCGCGCCGGTGCGGTCCCGCAGCTCCAGATGGCCGGCGACGAAGTCGGCGTGGAAGTGGGTCAGGATCACGTGGCCGATTCGCAGGCCGGCGCGCTCGGAGAACTCCAGGTACTGACCGATGTCGCGCTGAGGATCGACGACAGCGGCGGCATGCGTCTGCTCGTCTCCGATGAGATACGAGGCATGCGCCAGGCAATTCAGGTAAAACTGGTGAAGGATCATGGGGTAGAATCCGCAGCTGTTTACGCACCAAGAACGCAACGGCTGCCAACGGCGCAAAGGCCAATCGATTATGAGCAAGTATACACGCGGTGAATTTCTCGGATTCGGCGCCGTGCTCGCGGGCGCCTTCACGCTCGGCCGGATCCCGGGCGTCCGTCAGTCCGCTTCCGCTCAGCAGTTGCCTCCGCCGCCAGCCGGCGCCGAGCCCGATCTGATGGTCGTCAACGGCGTCGTCTACACGAGCGATCCGGCGCAGCCGCGGGCCGAGGCCTTCGCCGTGAAGAACGGTCGCTTCGTCGCCGTCGGATCGACCGCCGACATCCGCAATCTCGCGACGCGCCGGACGCAGGTGCTCGATGCGCAGCGGATGACGGTCACGCCGGGCTTCATCGACGCGCATTGTCATCCGAGCGGCGTGCAGGAGCTTTACGGCGTCAACACGAATCTGCGGACGGTGCGCGAAATTCAAGCGGCCATCCGCCGGAAAGCGGAATCGGCGGCGCCCGAGGTGTGGGTCACCGGGTTCATGTTCGACGACACGAAACTGGATCGGCCGCTCACGCGGAAGGATCTGGACGAGGCGACGCGCGACCATCCGGTCTCGGTCGCGCATCGCGGCGGCCACACCACGTTCTATAACTCGAAGGCCTTCGAGCTGGCCGGCATCACCGCCGCGACGCCCGACCCGCCGGACGGCCGGTTCTTCAAGGAGAACGGCGAACTGACCGGCCGCGTCGCCGAGAACGCCCGCAACGTCTTCAGTCGTGTCGGCACGCGCGAGACGTTCACGCCGGAGCAGCAGCGTGAACGCGGGCGGAACGGCATGCGGCACATGTCGGAGCTGTTCAATGCGGCCGGGCTGACGTCGGTGCACAACGCCGGAACCTCGCCCGAGGCCATCCTTGCCTACGAGGACTGCCGCCGGAACGGCGAGCTGACGCATCGCGCCTACATGATGATCCGCTCGCCGGCCGCGTTCAGCGGGTTCAAGGCGGCGAACGTCTACACCGGGTTCGGCGACGAATGGATCCGCGTCGGCGGCGTCAAGTTCGTGGCCGACGGCTCCGCGTCGGAGCGCACCATGCGCATGAGCACGCCCTACGTCGGGACGAACGATTACGGCATCCTGACGATGACGCAGGATCAGCTGTACGAGGCGATCGACGATGCGCACAGCCACAACTTTCAGGTGGGCGTACACGCCAACGGCGACGTCACCATCGACATGGTGCTGAACGCGTACGAGCGTGCGCTCCGGAAATGGCCCGATCCGAATCGCCGGCATCGCATCGAGCACTGCACCCTCGTCAACCCCGATCTCATCCGCCGGATCAAGGCGAACGGCGTGATCCCGACGCCGTTCTGGACGTACGTGTACTACCACGGCGAAAAATGGAAGGAATACGGCGACGAGAAGGTCCGCTGGATGTTCGCGCACCGTTCGTTCCTCGATGCGGGGATCCGGGTGCCCGGCGCGTCGGACTACACGCCCGGCC
>QHWF01000260.1 GCA_003222455.1 Acidobacteriota bacterium | reverse complement strand
CGGGAAACGAGACGAGGCGCGACTTGCGGCCCCGCTGCTTGAAATGGTCGCGGAGCAGCTCGGCCTGTGTGTGCTTGCCGCTCTGGTCGAGGCCCTCGAACGCGATCAGCAATCCGGACATCATCTCCACCGCAACTGTCGTAACACTAACTCGCAAACAATTGGTTTTTGAACAAGATTTCTTGGTGTGCTCGACAGCTCGCTGTCACGCAGCCGAAAGGCAACCACGAAGACACGAAGACACGAAGACGGCACGAAGAAGAAGACGCTCAAGTGGTCAGCACTTAGTGAGCGCCGATCGGTTTCGGCGCGAATCGCACGTGTCGGTGAGGCGAGTGAGGCGATTCGTGTACGGCTGCGCGAGGCCGTGTGGGCGGCGCTTCGCGCCGCGCGTCGAACCCGATCGACACCCACTGCTGCCGTTTTCTTCGTGACTTCGTGTTCTTCGTGCTCTTCGTGGTGATCAATGATGGGACGATCATCGTCTCGGGGCAGTGAGCAGTGCCGGAGTGACGCAGGGGCTGGCCTCAGATCTCCAGCGCCAGCTGATCGTCCACGGTCTGGCGCCGGCGAATCACTCTCCAGGTTCCACGGTCGACCAGCACCTCGCCCGGCAGCGGCCGGCGATTGTAGTTCGACGCCATGACCGATCCGTACGCACCGGCGTCCCGGATCGCGACGAGATCGCCGACCGCCAATCGCGGCAGGCGCCGATCGCGCCCGATCACGTCGGAGCTCTCGCAGACGGGCCCGACGACTTCGTAGGTCCGCTCGTCTGGCGCGCCGGCGACGACCGGTTCGATGCGATGATACGCGCCGTAGAGCGCCGGGCGCAGCAGTTCTGTCATGCCCGCGTCGATGACGGCGAAGTCGCTGCCCTCGTCGCGTGACTTGATGTCGGTGACGCGCGCGATCAGCGCGCCTGCGGGTCCGGCGATGACCCGCCCGGGCTCGACCACGACGGGCAGCCGCGTGGCTTGCACCTCGGCGACGAGAGCCGACACATACGCGTCGATGGCCGGCGGCTGCCGATCGTCGTAGGCGATGCCCAGGCCTCCGCCGAGATCGACGTACTCGAGCGGGAAGCCGGCGTCGAGCAGGGCTCGAGCGACGTGATTTGTGAGCCGACGTGCAGGTGCACGGCCACGAGCCTCAGCACCGGGCGCGCCGCGATCGACGCGAACAGCTCGGTCGCCTGATCGCGCGGCAGGCCGAACTTGTTGATCCTCAGTCCGGTTGAAATGTGCGGATGACTCTCCGCGTCGATGTCCGGATTCACGCGCACGGCAACGCGCGCGATTGTCCCGAGCCGCGTGGCAATCGCTTCGATCCGCCCCAGTTCACCGGCCGATTCCACGTTGACGGCCTTGACGCCGAGCGCCACGGCGCACTCGAGCTCGGCCGGCGATTTGCCGACGCCCGTGAAGACGATCGACGACGGATCGAACCCGGCACGACGGGCGACTTCTACCTCCCACATCGAATTCGCGTCGGCGCCGCTGCCCAACCCGCGCAGCAGCCGCGCGATGGCCAGCGTCGAGTTCGCTTTGAGGGCGTAGTGAATCGCGTGCGGGTACGCGCCGAAGGCCCGGTCGATCGCGGTATACCGCTCGCGGAACACGGCGGCGCTGTAGACGTAGACGGGCGTGCCTTCGGCCGCGGCGATGGAGGCCAGCGCGACGCCGTCGCAGACGAGTCCACCTGCTGTTCGGAAGAAGCCGGTCTGTGCGGACAACGTGGTACGGTATTCTACCAACGCTGAGATTGCTGATTGCTAAATGTTGATGGCTGATTGAAATCAACAGTCAGCAATCAACAATCAACAATCTGAATCTGCACATGTCGTCAGACGCGCCCTCCGCGCCCGCGTCGCCGGAGGCCACTGAAGCGCTCATCCAACGGTGCTTGAACGGCGACCAGGCCGCCTGGGAGCTGATCGTCCGGCAGTACTGGCGCAAGGTGTTCAATGTGGCGTACAAGTTCGTCGGCAAACACGACCAGGCCGAGGATCTGACCCAGGACATCTTCTTGAAGATCTTCAAGTCGCTCGAGACCTTCGATCGGCGCGCCAACTTTCAGACCTGGCTGATCAGCATCAGCCGCAACCTGTGCATCGACCACTATCGCAGCGTGCGCAAGGAACGCGAGACCATCGATCGCGAAATCGACGCGAACGAGCTGACGCCGGCGTCGCACGATCCCGGCCCGGTGGCGGCGCTCGAACAGCAGGATCGGATTTCGCTGTTGCGGCAGGCGCTCTCGGCGCTGCCGGACACGCTGCGGACGGCCGTGTTGATGCGCGATATCCAGGAGCTCTCGTACCAGGAAATCGCCGACCGCCTGCGCCTGCCCGAAGGGACGGTCAAATCGCGCATCAATCGCGGCCGCACGGAGCTCGCGCGGCAGATACGCAAATTGCGTGGCGACGACTTCAGTCCGAGCGGCGGCGGGCCGAGAGGCCCCGAGTCCGATCGCTCACCCACGGGAGCCTGCTGATGAACGTCAAAACCGAACAGTCCGGGCCGATCGCCATCGTCCGCGTGGGTGAGACACGGCTCATGTATCCCATCCTGTCGGACTTCTCGTCCGCGGTCACGGGCCTCATCGCCTCGGGCCAGCGCAAGATCCTGATCGATCTCGCGCCCGTCACCTACGTCGACAGCGCGACGATCGGGTGCCTGATGGACCTGTATCGGCAGGCGCACGGCGCCGGCGGTCAGCTGAAGCTGTCAGGCGTGCAGAAACGCGTCGAGACGATGCTCAACCTGACCGGCGCGCAGAACTTCATCGAAATCCACGCCGACGAGCCGAGCGCCGTCAAGAGCTTCGGGGCCTGAAATGCGCACGATCAAAACCACCAGCGGCGAGTCGATTACGCTCGACGGCGATCTCCTCGCGATCATGGAGGCGTTGTTCCGTGAAGTCACCGCCCGCCGCGGCCTGGAACGCTCCTTCGAAGACATGGTCCAGGAGATCACCTACCTCATCGATCAGATGGACGACAACGAGCGCCGGACCTACCTGGCCGAAAGCCTGTTTCTCAACACGGTGAAGTACGAGAATGACAAGCTCGAGGCGTATATGAAGAAGATCACGAGGTAAGAATTTGGAACTCGAAATTCACACCACGGAGGACACGGAGGACAGGAGGAAAAATCCTGTTGCCTTCACCACTCGACGCTTCGAGAGCCTCAGGGACGGGCAACGTCACAGAGCAGGATTTAACCTCCGCGTCCTCCGTGGTAGGTCCCTGGAGTGTCACTGAACTTTCTCGCGACTCGCTTTCAGTGTTCGTGGCCGTGGAGCACGCTCGTGATGCTGTGCGACGGCCGCCTGGTGTGCGGCTGCGCCGATCCGTACGGCCGTCGCACGCTCGGCGACGCGCGAGTCGCCTCCGTTCGCGACGTGTGGACAGGACCGCGGATCGTCACCTTGCGCGAAGAGCTGAACGCCGGCGGATCGCGCTTCTGCGGCGATTGCCCGCTCAAGCTGCCGCTGCAGAAGGACGAGCCGCCGTCTGTGCGGCCGCTCGACGCCGGCGCGCTGCCCTCGCGGATGTACATCGAGTGCACCGCCGCCTGCAACATCTCCTGCGATCAGGCCTGCTGCGCCCCGGAAACGGGCATCACGCGGACCCGTCAGGCCGGCATGCTCGATTTCGACCTGTTCCGCCGGGTCGTCGACGAGGCCGGCGCGGCGCTGGTGCGCATCGACTTCTTCAACTACGGCGAGGCGTTCCTCCACAAGCGCGCCATCGAGATGTGTGAGTACATCAAGTCGCATTTCCCGCAGGTGTACCTGTACACGAGCACGAACGGACTTGCGCTCACCGACGAGCAGGCACGGCGGCTGGTACATTCCGGGATAGACGAGGTGACGTTCTCGATCGATGGCGCGTCGCAGAGCGCGTACGAAAAGTACCGGAGGCGCGGCCGCTTCGACCGCGCCGTCGCCACGCTCCGCGCCATGGTCGACGAAAAACACCGGCGCGCGCGCGACCTGCCCTTCCTGAACTGGCGCTACATCCTCTTCACGTGGAACGACAGCGACGACGAGATGAACCGCGCCAGGCAGATGGCCGGCGACATCGGCGTCGATCGACTCTGCTGGGAGCTCACCGACCATCCCGAAAACGCGTACTCGCGCCGGTTCGTGCCCGGATCGCCGGATCTCGAGGCCATCCGGCACGAAGTCTGGGACGACAACAATCTCGGCAACGCCGTTCCCGGGGCAATGCCGCGCGCGCGCATCGACGTCCGCGCCATCTGGCCCGGCGTGCCGCTCCTGGCGCGCGCCGGCCGCCCGCTGCAGGTGCGGACGCGCGTGCACAATCTCTCCAGACGGCAGTACCCGGCACAGGCGACATACGGCCGGCGCCTCGTGCGCCTCGGTGCGCAGTTGTGCGCGGCCGATGGCACGCTCGTCGATCGCGACTTCGCGCGTGCATGGCTGCCGGCAACGCTGGCGCCCGGTGCGCGCGCCGACGTCCCGATTGAAATCCCGACACCCAGTCAGCCGGGACGCTACTCGTTGAAGTTCGATCTCGTGAGCGAAGGCATCGACTGGTTCGAGCGCTGCGGCTCGGATACCACGGTGAGGACGCTGTTGGTACGATGAGCGCGTCAGATCACGAACAACTGACTACCGGTTCAGTTCGCGAGGCGCGGCACGGCCGCATCCTTGATCGGCAACGGCACCGGCACGTGCGCGTCGAGCGGCGATTCGACCAGGCGCCAGGCGTGCGACTCTTCGAGGATCTTCGCGGCGAACGCGGTGTGCAACGCGTGGCCTGCGCGATGCGCGACCAGATGTCCGATGACCGGGTAGCCGACCAGCGCCAGATCGCCGATGGCGTCGAGGATTTTGTGCCGGACGAACTCGTCCTCGAAGCGCAGCGCGTTGTTCAGCACGCCCGCCTCGCCCAGCACAATCGCATTCTCGAGCGAGCCGCCGAGCGCGAGCCCGTTCTGACGCAGCATCTCGACGTCCTTGAGGAACGTGAACGTGCGGGCCGGCGCCACTTCCTCGACGAACGATTCTTCGGTGATGCGGACGGTCCGCGATTGATGGCGCAGCAGCGGATGGTCGTAACTGATGCTGTAGGTGACCTTGAAGTGATCCGAGGGATAGAGGGCAATGCGCTTGTCGCCGCGCGAGATCGCGATCGGCCGGATGATCTTCAGGTATTTCCGCGGGGTCGCCAGACGTTTGACGCCGGCCTCATGAATCAGGTAGATGAACGGCGCCGCGCTCCCGTCCATGATGGGCACTTCCGGCGAGTTCAGGTCGATCGAAACGTTGTCCACGCCGACGCTGACCAGCGCCGCCAGCAGGTGCTCGACCGTTTCCACCGACACCTGATTGCACGCCAGGCCGGTCGCGAGTTGAATGCCCGCGAGGTTGTGGACCGTTGCCGGCACTTCGAAGTTGCCGAGATCCGTCCGGCGGAACCGGATGCCGGAATCCGCCGGCGCCGGTGTGAGCGTGAGAGTGACCTTGTTGCCGGAGTGAAGACCGATTCCGACGCAGGAGATTTGTCGTCGCAGGGTTCGCTGTGCGTCCATACCCTCTCAGGCAAACAGGAAAAGCACAGACGACTCAGCAAAGACGATGCCCGACCATTCGGCGACCTGTTTTTCCGCCTGGGGCCTGATTGTCGAATAACTTAGGCGGCATCCGCTCGACCGGCGCGCGCCAAACGGATTTCAGTTTTGTGGTACCCACACCACAGCTGTTCCGAAAGCTGTGGTCATACTGACACAACGGTTCAGCCCGCGACCGATCGAACCTGCCGCTTCCCGGTCTTCGACAGGAGATCGGCCAGGAACCGGCCGGTGGCTGATGTGTCGTGTTCCGCGACATCCTCCGGTGTGCCCGCGGCAACGATCTGGCCGCCGCCCTCGCCGCCTTCCGGACCGAGGTCGATCACGTAATCGGCGGACTTGATCACGTCGAGGTTGTGTTCGATGACGACAATGGTATTTCCCTGATCCACCAGCTTGGTCAGCACGTCCAGGAGCTTGTTCGTATCTTCGAAATGGAGCCCCGTCGTCGGTTCGTCGAGGATATAGAGCGTGCGGCCGGTTCCGCGCTTCGACAGTTCCTTGGCCAGCTTCACGCGCTGCGCCTCGCCGCCGGAAAGGGTCGTCGCCGACTGGCCGAGCTCGATGTAGCCGAGGCCGACGTCCTGCAGCGTCCGCAGCTTGTTGGCAATGGACGGGAAATTCTCGAGGAGCGGCAGCGCCTGATCGACCGTCAGATCCAGCACATCGGCAATCGACTTGCCGCGATATTCGATCGCGAGCGTCACGTACACGTCGGGCAGGAAATGCATTTCGATCGCGATCACCCCGTCGCCCCGGCACGCCTCACACCGGCCGCCTTTCACGTTGAACGAGAAGCGGCCAGTCCTGAACCCGCGGGCTTTCGCTTCGGGCATCATGGCGAACAGGTCGCGAATGAACGTGAAGAGTCCGGTGTACGTCGCCGGATTCGACCGCGGCGTGCGTCCGATGGGCGACTGATCGATTTCGATCACCTTGTCGAGGAGCTCGATGCCCTCGATGCGGTCGTGCACACCCGGCTCGTCGCCGGCCCGGTAGAGCGTTTTGGCGAGGGAGCGATAGAGGATGTCGTTGACGAGCGTCGACTTGCCGGACCCGCTGACGCCGGTAACGGCGGTCAGCACGCCGAGGGGAATCCTGACGTCGATGTTCTTCAGGTTGTTCGCACGCGCGCCACGGATGACCAGTTCGCCCTTCATCGCGGGCCGGCGTCCCTTCGGTGTCGGGATCGACCGCTCGCCCGCCAGGTAGGCGCCCGTCAACGAGCCGTGTTCGGCAAAGGGGCGCGCCAGCAGATCGTGCGGCGTTCCCTGGAAAATCACGTGGCCCCCGAGGTCGCCCGCGCCGGGGCCGAGATCGATGACGTAATCGGCGACGCGGATCGTCTCCTCGTCGTGCTCCACGACGATCACCGTGTTGCCGAGATCGCGCAGCCGTGACAGTGTTCCGAGCAGTTTCCGATTGTCGCGCTGGTGAAGGCCGATGGAGGGTTCGTCGAGCACGTAGAGCACGCCGACCAGGTTCGCGCCGATCTGCGTCGCCAGGCGGATGCGCTGCCCCTCCCCGCCGGAGAGCGTCGCGGCGCTGCGGCCGAGCGAGAGATAGCCCACGCCGACATCGTTCAGAAACCGCAGGCGCTCCTGAATTTCTTTCAGGATGCGCTCGGCGATGATCGCTTCCCGGTCGGTGAGATACAGACCGTCGAACACGGCGAGCGCTTCGGAGATCGGCAGGTTGACGTAATCGGAGATGGTGCGGCCCTTCACTCTGACCGACAGGCTCTGCGGCTTGAGCCGCTGCCCGTGGCACGTGGCGCAGGCCCGAAGGGAGCGGTACGGCTCCAGCTCCTCCTGCTGGGACCAGGTCCCTTCGTCGTAACGGCGGCGCAGGTTGGGCAGCAGTCCTTCGAATTGCCTGCCGGCGCCGGACAACACGGTCTCGCGCGCCTTGCGTGGAAGGCGCGCGAACGGCACCGACAAATCGATCCCGAAGTCGCGTGCCAGCGACTGCAACTGCTCGCGCACCAGCTTGCGATCGCCGCGCGCCCACGGCGCGATCGCGCCGTCGGCGAGCGACTTCGTCTCGTCGGGCACGATGCGCTGTGGATCGAAATCGACCATCGCGCCGAGGCCCTGACAATCGGGGCAGGCGCCGTGCGGCGAGTTGAACGAGAACGCCCGCGGCGTCATCTCCGGCATGCTGAGACCGCAATCGACGCACGCGAGACGGCGCGAAAACAGTCGATCGCCGCCTTCGTAGGTGTTGATCACCACGATATCGTCGGCCAGCCTCAGCGCGGTGTCGATGGATTCAATCAGCCGCCGTTCGATGCCTCCCCGGACGATGAGGCGATCGATGACGACCTCGATGGTGTGATTGCGGCGGCGATCCAGCTTGATGTCTTCGTCGAGCGATCGGTACTGGCCGTCGACGCGCGCCTTCGTATACCCGCGCGCGCGGAGCGCCGCGAGCTCCTTCTTGAACTCGCCTTTCCGGCCCCTGGCAATTGGCGCGAGCACGTTGATGCGCTCGTCCTGCGGATACAGCATGACCATGTCGGCGATGCGCTCGAGCGACTGGCTGGCGATTTCCTTGCCGCAGTTGGGACAGTGCGGAATACCGATGTTCGCGAACAGCAGCCGCAGGTAATCGTAGATTTCGGTGACCGTGCCGACCGTCGATCGCGGGTTCGATCCGGTCGTCTTCTGTTCGATCGAAATCGCCGGCGAGAGGCCCTCGATGAGATCGACGTCCGGCTTCTCCATCTGCTCGAGGAACTGGCGGGCGTAGGCCGACAACGATTCGACGTACCGCCGCTGCCCTTCGGCGTAGATCGTGTCGAAGGCGAGCGACGACTTTCCCGATCCCGACAGTCCCGTGATCACGACGAGCTTGTGCCGCGGGATGTCGACGTCGATGTTTTTCAGATTGTGGACGCGGGCGCCGCGTACGGCAATCCAGTCGTGCGCCATGTTCCCTACCAGATGTCTGCTGAGATCTGAAACATTTCATTGTACCCGGCAACCACAATCACCACAAAGACACAAAGCCGGAAAGATGTTCGTCGGCCTCGTGACCCCAACGCCGAGGACAATCTGATTCCCGGCCATCAAGGATTCCACCGTGCCGTCTACAACGATTCCCGCAGGGCCGGTCCTTTGTGTCCTTTGTATCCTCTGTGTCCTTGGCGTGGTTCTATACTCGTTTCAATGATCGACGCCGACGCCTTTCGCGAGTTCGAGCACGACGGCTGGCAGCGCGCGGCCGAGCACTACGTTGACGCGTTCGGCGCGGTGACGGCTCAGGCCGCCGGGCCGCTGCTCGATGCCGTGGCTGCGGGATCGGCCACGCAGCTCCTCGACGTGGCCACCGGCCCGGGCTTCGTCGCGGCCGAGGCCGCTTCGAGGGGCGCGCGCGTGATCGGCGTCGACTTTTCGTCGGCGATGATCGCCGCCGCGGGCCGCCGGTATCACGACATCCTGTTTCGCGAGGGCGATGCCGAAGCCCTGGCCTTCGATGGCGACACCTTCGATGCCGTGGTCATGAACTTCGGCCTGCTGCATCTGGCGCGCCCCGAGGCGGCGCTGGCCGAAGCCATGCGCGTGCTCCGGCCCGGCGGGCGGTACGCGTTCACGGTGTGGGCCCCGCCCGACCAGGCCGTCGGGTTCGGCATGGTGCTGCGTGCGATCGAGCGCTGTGGCCGCCTCGACGTGGGTCTGCCGGAAGGACCACCGTTCTTCCGCTTTTCGAATGCCGACGAATGCCGGACCGAGCTCGGGCGCGCAGGGTTTGTCGGCGCGAGCGTCCGTACGCTGCCGCTCCGCTGGACCCTGTCCTCGCCGGACGACGTGTACGAGGCAATCTCCCGCGGCGGTGTGCGAACGGCGGCCATCCTGCGGCTCCAGACGGCGGACGCGCAGGCGGCGATTCGCGCGGCGGTTCGCGACGAGGCGGAACAGCACCGGACGGCCGATCGCATCGTGCTGCCGATGCCTGCGGTGCTGGCGTTGGGTATGAAACCGACGTAGCCACTACCGCGCCGCCGCCCACGGCTCCTCACGAAGACTCAAAGGAACACGAAGAGCACGAAGAAACGTCGTACAAAGGTTCTTCGTGTCTTCGTACTCTTCGTGCCTTCGTGATAAGCCGTTGATCATTAAAGGACGTGGCGGGCGCGAAGATGGACTCGCTCAGCGGCGTCGATCCCTGCCTCTTCCAGCACCGCGTCGGTGTCGGCGCCGAGCGCGGGTGCGAGCCGAATGTCCAACCGGTGCGCTCCCAGGCAGGTGACACCGCCAGCGCGGACAATGGCGCCTCGCTCGGCGAGATGCGGATCGGTGAGCGCTTCTGCGAGCGTCCTGACCGGCGTCAGACAGACGTCGGCATCGGCGAACACGGCCAGCCACTCGTCACGCGTACGGGTGCGCATCACCGCGCGGACGTCGGCCAGCACGCGCGCCCGGTCGCCCCCTGGCGCCGCCTGGCGCGACGCGAGATCGGGCCGGCCGATTCGCTCGCAGAACCCGGTCCAGAACTTCGGTTCCAGCGCGCCGAGCGCGAGGTATTGATCGTCGGCCGTGGCGTAAACGGTGTAACAGGCCGCCTCGCCGGTCAGCGGCACCTCCCCGTGATCGTCGTGCGCGCCCCCCACCAGCGCCGGCGCGCCGGGAAACAGCATCCACGAGAGCGCCGCTTCGTGAATCGAGATCTCAACGAACGCGCCCTGGCCCGTCCGCTCCCGCTGAAACAACGCGGCAAGGATTCCGGCCGCGGCGTGCATCGCGGCGCCGATGTCGGCGACCAATAGCCGCGGCACCTGAGGCTCGCGTGCCGTTGACGCGTCGCCGTGCTCCGCCGGCACGCGTGTCGTTCCGCCTTCGCGGCCTTCGCGGCCTTTGCGTTGATCGTTCGTCAACTCGCGATTCGCAACAGTCAACAGCCCGACCAGCGCTTCGTAATTGATGTCGTGCGCGGCGCGATCGGCGTACGGACCCGTGTGCCCGAATCCGCTGATCGATGCACAAATCAGCCGCGGATGGCGCGCGCGCAGGGCGGTCGAATCGAGACCGAGCCGCACCGCGGTCCGCGGCCGAAAGCTGTCGACCATCACGTCGCACGTCGAGAGCAGCGCGTCGAGCACCGGGCCCGCCTCGCCTGATCGAAGATCGAGCGTGACGCTCCGCTTGTTTCGGTTCAGCACCTGAAAATAGACGCTCGTGCCGTCCGCCAGCGGCGGCATGCGCCGGGCATGATCGCCGCCGCGCGGATCTTCGACCTTGATGACGTCGGCGCCGAGATCCGCCAGCAGGAGAGTGGCGTACGCGCCAGGCAGCAGGCGCGTCAGGTCGAGAATCCGAACGCCGTCGAGTGCGCGCATCGGGCTGTGGAAGGATTCGCTGGATCGAACGTCACGATCGAACGCAAAGGCCGCAAAGGACGCAAAGAAAACAGTGTTTCTTAGCGGCCTTCGCGGCCTTTGCGTTCCATGGCGACAGCCCGCGGCTCCCGCAAAAGACTGTGCCGAAATCCATACAGGAAATAGAACACGAGGCCGATCGTCAGCCAGATGCCGAACCGCTCCCAGGCGCTCCGCGGCAGTCCGTACATGATGAACACACATCCCGTCGCGGACAGCACGCACACCGGCCAGACCAGCGGCACGCGAAACGGCCGCGGCCGTTCGGGTTCGGTATACCGCAGCACGAGCACGCCCGTGCTGACCAGGACGAACGCGAAGAGCGTGCCGATGTTCGTCAAGTCGTACGTTTCCGCCGCATCGCCAATCAACGCCCAGGCCGCCACGAACGCACCGGTAATGATCGTCGTCGTCGAAGGGACCCTCGTTTTCGGATGAATCGTCGCGGCCCATCGCGGCAGCAGGCCGTCGCGCGCCATGGCGAAAAAGATCCGCGGCTGTCCGTATTGAAACACCAGCAGGACGGCTGTCATCGACACGGTGGCCCCGAGCGCGACGAACCAGCCAACCGCCCGGAATCCGGCAAGCTCGAGCGCCCGCGACAGCGGATCCGCGACGGCGAGCTCCGTATAGGGCACCATCCCGGTCAACACCGCGCCGACGACCACGTAAATCAGCGTGCAGATGGCCAGGCCGCCGAGAATGCCGATTGGAAGATTTCGCTGAGGGTTCGTCGTCTCTTCGGCCGCCGTGGAAATCGCGTCGAAGCCGATGTAGGCAAAGAATACGATCGCCGCCCCTTGATGAATGCCGGTAAAGCCGTTGGGCGCGAACGGATGATAGTTGGCGGCCTTCAGATGGGTCGCGCCGACGGCGATGAACACCGACAGCGCGATCAACTTGATTGTTGGCCGTCGCACTCTCCCGTGCGCCTCGAAGCAGGAGCCAGGTGATCAGCATGACGATCGTGAACGCCGGAACGTGGACGAGAATCGGCACGCCTGCGACGTGCGGTGCCGAGGTGAGAAGCCCGTGGACCTGTGGATCGGAGCTGAGCAGCGCGGATCGATACCCGGTTCGCAGCCAGGCCGGCAAATCGATCCCGAATCCCTGCAGCAGCGTGTTGAAGTAGTCGCCCCAGGAAATCGCAACGGCCACGTTGCCCACGGCGTATTCGAGGATCAGGTCCCAGCCGATGATCCACGCGACCAGCTCGCCAAGCGTCGCATACGAATACGCATAGGCGCTCCCCGCCTGCGGAATCATCGCCGCGAGCTCGGCATAGCACAGGCCGGCAAGCGCGCACGCGCCGCCCAGCAGGAGAAACGAGAACACCAGCGCCGGGCCGGCCCCCGCTCGAATCACGTCGCCGCCCGGCCCTGTCTGGCCAGCGGCCGCCGTGCCGATCGCACCGAAGATCCCAGCCCCAATCACCGCCCCGATGGCGAGCATGATCAGGTCGCCTGCGCCGAGCGACCGTTTCAGGCTGTACAGGCCTTCGGTCTCCTCGATCAGCGCCGCGATCGGTTTGCGTGCAAAGAGTTGCGACATCGGCCGGATTCTATCTGAGTGGTCCATCTCATAAATACGGCGAGCACCGAGGGCGCCGAGTCGCCCGTCTAGCTGCGGCCGCTTTCAATCGCTCGCAGCGGATGAATACCAGTAACGCGGGCGGGCATTAAGGACCCGTCCGGGAATAGGTGTGCCGCTCTGGGCGTCGAGGCGCCCGGGGTCCCCAACGCGGCAGCCGCGTTGGGGTGGAGGAGGGATGAATCGGCCACCGAATACCGCCGGATTTATGAGATGGGCCACTTAAGCCTGAATGCCGTATCGTTTGACGACACGACGCACCCGCCCTGCCGATCGAATGCAACCCCGACCAGCGCCGGCCCCGCGAGCACGAGCTCCGGCTCCCCGCTCCCCTTGATGCGATACAGTCCGCTCATGCCCGCGAGCGCCTCCACCACGTGCAGGCCGCCGTGATTGTCGAAGGCAACGCCCTGGGGCCGGCCGAATCGCTCGTATCGCGTGGTGACGTGACCGTCCCGATCAACCTGGTACAACGAGTCGTAGGACGACAAGGTGGGCCCTGTCACATAGAGCCTGTCGTCGGGCCCATACGCCAGGTGAAAGGCCGCCACGCTTGCCGGCAAGGTCGCAAACGTCGTCGCTTCGCCTGTACGATCGACACGGAAGATCGTGCCTGAGCGATCGCCGACAAACAGCGTGCCGTCTGTCGCAAACGCGAGGCCGCACGGGATGCCGAGATCGTTTGCGAATACCTCGACCGAGCCGTCCCTCGCGACGCGATACACCGTGCCTTCGAACCGGCTCGAGACGTAAAGTTGGCCCTCGGGATCGAGCGCCATCGACGTCGGATTGACGATGCCCGACGAGAAGCTTTCGCGCGTGCCGTTGGGCCGTACCCTGAAAATCGACACCGGCACCTGCTGGCCGCGGGTGCCGCTGTAGGTGACATAGAGATTGCCGTCGCGATCGAAGATCGGGTTGTCCACCTGATGCAGTCCGGTCGCGAACGGCGCGGCGATATCGACGAACGCGGTTTCGCCGGGCACGCCTTCCACCCGGACGGTGGCCCGGCCACCCTCGAGCCCGGCAGGCACGATGACATCAAGGCGGGAGGGCGACGCAAACACGACGCGGGCGGGAGCGTCGCCGATGCGGACCGCTGGCGGGACAGACTCCT
Organism: Acidobacteriota bacterium; assembly: GCA_003222455.1. Lineage (GTDB taxonomy): Bacteria > Acidobacteriota > Vicinamibacteria > Vicinamibacterales > CAVVIG01 > QHWF01. The sequence continues at coordinate 7,186 of QHWF01000260.1, read as the reverse complement.
CGATGGGAAATCCGGAGCCTTTGATGCTGATGCGGCCGCTTTCAATCGCTCGCAGCGGATGAATACCAGTAACGCGGGCGGGCATTAAGGACCCGTCCGGGAATAGGTGTGCCGCTCTGGGCGTCGAGGCGCCCGGGGTCCCCAACGCGGCAGCCGCGTTGGGGTGGAGAAGGGATGCATCGGCGTCGAGAGTGGCACAGGTATTCCCGGGCGGGTCCTAAGTATCGTCGAGCTCAGCGTTCCAATACAAATAATCGCGCCAGCTTTCGGGCGCGTTCCGCAGCCCCACGGTGATGCGGATGGCCGGGGCCGACTCGGGACGTCTGGGCATCCGCAAGAGGCGCATGCCGGCTTCAGCCGGCGTACGCCCCCCTTTCCTGCGATTACACGAGACGCAGCTGGTGACGATGTTCTCCCAGTCTTTCCGGCCGCCCTGGGCGACCGGCAGCACGTGGTCGAACGTCAGCTCATTCGTGGGGAACCCGTCCCCGCAGTATTGACAGGAATGATTGTCGCGCGCGTAAATATTCGCCCGTGAAAAAGGGACATAATCGAACCGCCGCTTGATCTTGATATATCGAAGCAGGCGAATGACCGATGGCAGCTTGAAACTGATGGAAACAGCCCGAATCTCCCGGTCGTAGACAGAGATGACTTCGACCTTCCCCTGGCATAGAAGGGTCACCGCCTTCTGCCAGTGGACAATCTTCAGCGGCTCGTACGAAGCGTTGAGAAGGAGCGTCTGTTCCATCGTCGAGGCAGGGCATGCGCCCGGTTCGTTTTGAATTTTGCCCGACGCCCTGCCGAGGTGTCAAGACGCTAATGCCGTAAACACGTTGAAACAGCGATGGTTAGCGTCTCAGAGCCATCGTCGCCCCGGGATCGATAGCATCAGACGTGCCGTCCAGCATTCGGGTCTTCGGCGTCGTCGCCGCGGCGCTGTCCCGAAGCCCTTTCCCGGCGCGACGTCGCCGGCACCCCCCGGAGCAACGCCGCCAAGCGTTGGTGACCGCCCCGGGACCGCGCATCGGCCCACGCTGGGCCCGACCGAGAGTTACGCGCTGGTCGGGACGGCCCTGTCGCTGCGCGGTTCGCCGTACCGGGACGGCGGCAGCGATCCGGCAGGCTTCGACTGCAGTGGATTCACCCAGTATGTATTCGCGCAACACGGCGTGCAGTTGCCGCGCGAAGTCCGCGATCAATTTCGATTGGGCCGGTCTGTCGCGCCGAGGGAGCTTGCGCCGGGGGATCTGGTGTTCTTCTCCACGACGGCGTCAGGGGCAACGCACGTGGCCATTGCCGTGGGCGGGGATGAATTCGTGCACGCCCCCACTTCGTCCGGCGTCGTGCGCGTCGAGCACCTCAGCTCCAGCTACTGGGCGCCAAGGTATGTCGGAGCCAGAAGAATTCAGAATTAGGAATGTGGAAAGCGGATCGTCTCGTCGCCGCCATAGAGCAACGATTGAACGCGGAGGCAAAGGACGCAAAGGAAGACAACAGGATTTCTTGGCGGCCTTCGCGGCCTTTGCGTTTCACGGCGTGTCACTTACTCGGACGGATTAAGCCGCGCGGAACGCGCCCTTTCGAATCAACTTCCGCGAGCTCTTCTTCGTGAACTGACGGACATCGACATCGTTCTCGGTGTAGTGCGTCAGCACGGTCGAGGCGCGCAGCGGCTCGACTTTCACCGTATCGGTGTCGGCTTCACATTCCGGCTGCTCCGGCAGCCGTTCGATGAACCGCTGTGGAAACGAAGGAAAGGTCCTGAAGCTGGTGCCGATGACGCCGCCGTGCCGGCTTTCGAGCGACGCGAAATCCTCGCGCAGGAAGTCGAGCGTCGCCTGTGAGGGGTTGGTCGCGAGATACGCGTGGACCATCTCGGCGACCTGCTCGAAAAACTGATCGCCGTGGCAATTCGCCGAATAGGTGCCGTCTTCGCGCTCGATCCGGCGGATGCCGCCCATGTCGGGATCGATGTGATAGAGCTCGTGGATGACCGTGTCGAGCTTGCCGATCCACGGTTCGGCCCCGGGGTACAGGTGCTCTTTGCGTGATCGGTCGAGCGACTGATCGCAGAAGCGCGGCACCGTGAACGAGATCAGGTATTTGATCTGGCGCGTGCCGATTGTCACGAGCGGCGATTTCGTCACGAACCATTCCGAGCGGCGGGTGATGGCCTTCGTCGCGCGATCGCGCCAGAAGTAATACCCGGGCTCGCTCGCCGGCAGCGTCAGGCAGTGGCAGGTGGCGAAGGCGCCTTCGGCGTTGGAGCGGCCGGCGCGCGCGAATACGAGTACGTCGGCGATATCGATGAACGAGAGCGTAGGCACTCGCGTCACGATGTCGTGCATTAACAGAGTAAGTCGTTCGGTGTAATTGATCATGCGTGTGCCACTACGTCACGATCGCCCGCGCAGCGCACACGTCGCCACGGGGGAGGAGGCCCTCGAGTGGACATGACACGGTCGGATTGTGTCGAAAAAATTTGAACGCGAAAAAGCTAGGCCAGTATAAAGATCGGGTTCGCCGACTGTCAAGCTGAACGGGTCTCTAACTAGTTGAATTCATTGAAGATGAGGTGATCACCATTGATCAGTTCTGCACGAAAACCGCTTCCTGCGGGGCCGCCGCCGCGCCCATCCGGCGGAGGATCAGGTGCTGGCGCCGCAATAGCCTGCCCGTCGGGTGTGCAGGATTGAGTAACCGTGGGTTCACAATCGCCGCGGCGAGCAGCGCCGCCTCGGGGGCGCCAAGCGTGGCCGCCGGCGCATGAAAGTAGGTGCGGGCCGCGGCCTCGGCGCCGTACACACCGTCACCCCACTCGATGATGTTCAAGTACAGCTCGAAGATGCGTGATTTCTTCAGCTCGGCCTCGAGCCGCCTGGCGATAATCCACTCCCGCAGTTTGCGCAGCGGGTTCCTGGACGGCGACAGGTACAGGTTCTTCGCAAGCTGTTGCGTGATCGTGCTGCCGCCGCGCAGCAGCTGCCTCCGGGCCCAGTCCAGTTCCAGCGACTCCTGCAGTTGATCGAGATCGATCCCCTCGTGCTGCCAGAAGGCGCTGTCTTCGGCGACCAGGACCGCGCGTTTCAGCTCCACCGAGATGTTTCGATAGGCGACCCAGCGCTGGACCGAGCGCGGCTCGTGGCCGGTGGCGCGCGCCTCGCGGGCACGCAGTTCGATGAACGCGCTCGTCGTCGGGTTCGCGGTCTGCAGCGGACGCACGTCCGGCAGCGTGAGATACATATACGCCAGCAGCCCGAACCCGGCTGCCGCGATGCCGCCGATGATGTGCGCGGCGCGCCGCACGGCCTTCGGTATGTTCATCAACCGGCGACCACGATCTTGATCCGCTCCCCGGGTCGCGGCTGATCGGTCACCGCGTGACCGTTCATGATGGCCAGCGTTGTCGGCTTCACGACGTGACCGTGGCGTTCGGCAATCGACTGCCACGTATCGCCCGCACGCGCCGTGTACAGATCGACGCGGTTCGGCGCGATGGCTTCGGCTTCCGCGCGGCTGATCGGCTTGAACGAATTGATCGTTCTGGCGAAGGCAGGTTCCGCGCGTGTGTACTCGTCGAACGGTGCGATGCCGGCCAGGAGGAACACGGTGCGATCGAGCAGCACGTGCGCCCCGCGCACGCCCACCTGTCCGAGGTTCTGCAATGTGCCCTGATAGGTTCCGACGAACGCGTCGAGGCCGTTGAGCGCCGTCGTGCCTCCGCTGCTCGCCCTGAGGCCGGCGGACGCCATCGATCGAAGCGCGACGTCCTGAAGGGTCCGCCCGACCGGCCGATCCACCATCTGCAACAGCAGCAGCGTCCGGCCGCCAGGCTCCCTGGCGACGACCTGCGTCTGGCCGTTGTTCACCTCCCAGCCGGTTGGAAAATCGACCGCGAAGCGCAGTCCCGCGTGCAGAAAGCGCGCGCCGCGCACGACGCCCTGGTCCGGGTTGTCGCCGTGGACGATGCCGTCGATGCGGCGGAGGTAACCGTCGCGTTCCACCGTGAACCGCTGCGCGCCGGCCTCCGCCTGCTGCACGGCAGCGCTCACACGCTGCACCCGATCCTCCGGTGCCGGATGCGTCGCCAGCCAGTTGGGAACGCCTTTGTCGTCGCTGGCTTCTTCGATCCGCGCGAGCGTGGTGAGCATCTGCGGCACGCCGGCCGGATCCCAGCCGGTGCGCGACGCATACTTGACACCAAGGCCGTCGGCCTGCTCCTCGTTTTCCCGGCTGTATTTCAGGAACAGCAGGCCGAGACCGCTCTCGCCGAGTTGCGCCAATGGACGCGTTTGCGGCAGCAGGATGCTGCCGAAGATCAATCCCAGTTGGGCGCCGGTCGCTCTCGAGTACTGCTGCGACGCATGGCGCGCGGTGACGTGACCGATTTCGTGCCCGAGCACGCCGGCGAGCTGCGCCTCGTTCTCGAGGAAGGGCATGATGCCCCGCGTGATGTAGATGTAGCCGCCCGGCAGCGCAAAGGCATTCACCGCCGGCGAATCGACGACCGTGAAATGCCACGGCAGATCGGGACGCTCGCTGGCGCGCGCGAGCCGCAGCCCGATCGTGCTGACGTAATCCTGCAGGGCCGGATCCCGGTACACGCCCATGTCGCGGCGGACCTCGGCATCCTGCGACTGGCCGATTTGAATTTCCTGCGCTTCGCTCATGAGCGACAGCTCGCGCTTGCCCGTGACCGGGTTGGTGGCGCATGCCGTGGCGAGGACAAGGACGAGGGTCAGGGACGCGCGACGCATGACAAGGCGCTCTCCAGCGGCGCAATTTCTACGAGCGCGTCTGAGTAATGACAAACTGCTACCGAGCACACGAACCTCAACATCCTTCGTAGTTGCTGCGTTTCTTGCCACTTCTTTGGTCTTCTTCGTGATCTTCGTGTCTTCGTGATCCTCGTGTTTGCATTTTTGATGCGTGCATTTCGTGGGCTAGCAGCCCGGGCGATCGCAATACCCCGGCGAGCTTATCAGGAAGAAGGCTCACGCGGGAGTGGCCTCGAAGAGGGTGAGCGTCTCCCGGAGGCGCGCCACCGCGGCGTCCGGCGCCGGCGCGAGTGGCGGTCGCGGAACGCCGAGATCGTAACCCGCGAGATTGAGGGCCGCTTTGAGACCCGGCACGCCGTAGGTGCCCAGCAGGCGCGCCAGCGGCAGGATCTGACGCTGGACCGCCAGCGCCTCGGCATGCCGCCCGGCGCGAAAGAGCTCGAACACGCGCAGGCACGCTTCGGGCAGCACGCAGGCGAGCGCCAGAATGCCGCCGGTCGCTCCAACGCACAGAGCCGAATAGAATGTCGAGGCCGTGCCTGCCAGGACCTGAAAGCGTTCGGGCGTGCCGCTCACCAGATCGTTGATTCGAGCCGCGTCGCCGCCCGATTCTTTCATGCCGGCAATGTTCGGGTGCGCGGCCAGCTGCGCGACGGTAGCCGGCAGCAGGTCAACGCCCGTCAGCGCGGTGAAATTGTACAGAAGGACCGGGACGGGCGACGCATCCGCGACGGCCGTGTAATGACGGACGAACGCGTCGCCAGTCATCTGCGTCTTGAAAAACGCCGGAGTCCGGACCAGCACGGCATCCGCACCGTGCTCCGCGGCCCGCCTGGCGGCCCGCACCGCGGCCCGCGTCGATTCCCGTCCCGTGCCGGTAATCAGCGTCCTTCCCGCCGGAATGGCTTCGCGCGCGGCGACGATCACGCGATCGAACTCGATTTCGTCTATCAGCCCTGCCTCGCCGTTCGATCCGAGCACCACGAACCCGGTGAGCGGACGCGTGATCCAGCGCGCGAGCGCTGCGCGCAGCCGCGCGATGTCGACTTCGTCGCGATCGTCAAACGGGGTGGGAATTGGCGCGTAGATTCCTGACAGATTCATCCGATTCATTGTAGACGGGCACGCCCGCCTGCTGGAACAGCAGATTGAGCCCGAGGACCACCAGGAAGATTGCGGCGGCAGGACTGAGCAGCCATGGGAAATCGGCGAACGCACGGACGCTCGACGCATCGTGCAGCATCGTGCCCCAGCTCGCCACGGGATCCGGAAATCCGAGGCCGACGTACGACAGCGTCGCCTCGGCGATGATGAACGCCGGCACGAGCGTCGTGATTTCCACGGCCAGAAAGCCCCGCGTCGCCGGCAGGAGATGTCGGACGAGCGACCGCAGCGCCGTCGCCCCGATCGCCTGGGCGGCCACTGCATACTCCAGCCGCCGCTCCGTGCGGACGATCCCGCGCACGCCTCTCGCCACGAACGGGGCGCCGACGATGGTGAAAATCGCGGCGAGGAGGACGAACACGAGTTGCGGGGCCAGCACCAGGGGCAGCACCGAGCGCAGCGCGAGCGCGACGTACATGGCCGGCAGCACCATCACGAAATCCGTCGCGCGCATCAGCGCATCGTCGAGCGCGCCCCCTGCGTACCCGGCGACGCCGCCAAGCGCGGCGCCGATGACGACCGCGCCGAGCGCCGAAAGAAACGCCAGGCCGAGCGAGACGCGGGCGCCGAACACCAGACGGCTGAACACGTCGCGGCCGAAACTGTCGGCGCCCAGCCACAGCAGCGGCGCACGCGCATCGCCCGACGACTGAACGAGCCGCCCGCCTGTCAACCAGCGGAGCGCGACTGGCGACGCCCGGTCCTGTTCGTATCGCTGCTCCAGTTGACTCACGAGGATCCAGGGGTACACAAACGGGGCGTGCCATCCTCCCGCGGCGTCGCGCACGTGGGGCACCGTGGGCGGCGCGTTCAGGAAGCCGTCGAAGCGCGCGTCGACTGCGTGCGGCGCGACGAGAGGCGCGGCGAGCGCGAGCAGTGCGATCGCGCCGACGATGGCGGCGCCCGCCCGGCGGCTGGTCAGGCGGACGGGAAATCGCATTCTGTTTCGCGCTTCGAGTTTACGAATGCCACACTCCTAGTGCCCCATTCCGAATTCCAAATTCGAATCCCTCCGCGTCCCCAGTGCGAACATCACAATCGAACGCAGAGGCCGCAAAGAACGCAAAGAAAGACAGTAATTCTCAGCGGCCTTCGCGGCCTTTGCGTTCCAAGGTGGGCTTGTGTACTCGGACACCCTTCTAGTCACGCGCGCGAGGATCGATGACGGCCAGCGCGACGTCCGACAGCAGCGTGCCGAACGCGAGGAACACGGCGCCCGCCGCGGCGCAGCCGGCCACCAG
>QHWF01000259.1 GCA_003222455.1 Acidobacteriota bacterium | reverse complement strand
GCGAGGATGGGCTCGAGCTCCGCGGGAGTTCCGAAGGCGTCGCGGCCTCCCTGCACAATCAGCATCGGCCGCTGAATCGACGGCAGATGTTTGTCGCGCCGCTGCTCCGGCCGTCCCGGCGGATGCAACGGATAGCCAAGCAGCACGAGTCCCTCGATGGGCAGCTCGCTGTCCGCCGCCGCGACATTGGTCGCGATGCGGCCACCCATCGACTTGCCGCCGATGAAAAGATGGCGTCGTGCGGTCACGACTTCGCGCCGCACCGTCTCGATGGTGGATCGATAACAGGCCTCGAGCAGGGGAGCTCGATCCGGAATCCGTCGCCCTTGCTCGGTGTAGGGAAAATTGAACGTCACGAGGTCCAGGCCGAGGTTGGAGAGGGCGCGTGACGTGTCCACCATGAACCGGCTGTCCTGGCCGGCCCCGGCGCCGTGGCCGAGAATCAGCGCGGCGCCGATTCCCGGTGCGGCCGCCGGATAGACGAGCGCCGTGATGGCGCCCGTCGCCAGCGTGACCTTCAGCTCACTCTGCCTTTTCGAGGGCTTCACGGATTTCTGCGTCCGTCTTCAGGTCGTTCTTCACGGAAAACTCTCCGAACCCAGTTGCGAGGGACCGGGCGAGCATGCGATCCACGTCGCTGCCGACCACTCCGGTCAGCGTGACGCGGCCGTGCTCGACCACGATGTGAATCGGCGGGTTGGCCATGATCGCGTAGTTCCAGAAATTCGAGTTCCTGTAAATCGCCCGCGCGATCCTGTAGCGCAATTCATCGTCGAACTGCGAGACCGGCAACGTTTCGATTTCGTTGCGCACGGCGCGCACGCCCTCCACCTTTGCGACGCGCCGCTCGATGTCGTCCCGCTTGTACGGCATCGTGACCTTACCGGTGAGCGTCACCACGCCATCCTTCACGTTCGCGTTCACGTCGTCGAAGATCGTGAAGCGCGTGTAGCGCTCGACCGAACTGGCGATGTCCTTGAAAACCTGCAGGTCCTTGCGTTCGATCCCGGCGCTCGGCGACGCGAAAGCGACGCTTGCGGTCAGTACCAAACCCGCGGTTGCTACGGTGAGCTTTTTCATCATGCTGCACCTCCTGCTCTGCAAGAGGGCAAAGGCAATGCCAGCGCGTGCCGTCCGCAAGCCGTTGAAAGAGAGGCGTTTGGCCGCCAGCCATTTCCTCGCTGTCCTGTCGCGAGGACGGCTGGGTGCACCCTCGCAATCACCCTGCCCTCCAGTGCCCGACTAAATGACGCCGCCCTGGAACGCAAAGGCCGCGAAGGCCGCTAAGAAGTACTGTCTTTCTTTGCGTCCTTTGCGGCCTCTGCGTTGATCGTGACGCTCGAAAGTCGTCGATCATCCCGTCAATGCGCTGCGAATGCCAAGCCGAGGCCGTAGGTGACCGCGGCCTCGAGAATCCCGACCATCGTCATCTCGGCACCGGTCGCCCACCAGGGCCGCATGGTCACCAGCGCCTTCGACGCGCCGACGACGAAGTGCGCGATCGTGCTGATGACGAACGACGCGATCACGGCAGGCATGCCGACCGTGAAGAAAAACGGGATGATGGGGATGAAGCCGCCGATCGCCGTGGATACGCTTGCCGACAGTGTGGATCGCCACGGATTGGGGAACGTTTCCTCCGAGAGGCCGAGCTCTTCGTGGACCAGCGTGCGCAGGAACTGCCCCGGCTCCTTCTGGATCCGCTCGGCCATCGCATGCGCTTCGTCGGCCGAGAAGCCTTTCAGCTGATAGAAGAGCTCGAGCTCCAGCAGTTCTTCGTGCGGGTCCTCTTCTATTTCCGTCTTCTCCCGCGAAACTTCCGATTCGTACACTTCGCGTTCGGATTTCGAGGCGAGGTAGGCGCCGGCGCCCATCGAGAGGGCGCTCGCGAGCGTGCCGGCGAGGCCGGCGGCGAGCACCACTTCACTCCCACCGGTATATCCGGCCATGCCCGAGACGATGCCGAAGACCGCGCCGAGGCCGTCGTTCACGCCGTAGATCGCGTCGCCGATCCAGCCGGTGCCGCGAACGTGCCAGCGTTCGCGGCGCAGAATGGACTCGAGCGTCGATCGCGGCGTTGGCAGGGAGCCACCGGCGAGTGTCCGGAGCACGACGGCATGGTCGCGCTCTTCGAGCATCGCTTCTTCGGCGATGCGGCGATCGGTCGGATCGCTGAGACGCGCCAGCAGTTGGTTGTATTCCTCCTCGGCGGTGTTCTCCTCCTGCTCGAGCCGGTGGAGCACGATCGTGGGATCGGAGATCCGTTGAAACCACGACAGGCCGCGTTTCACTTCATCCGGGTCGGGCGGATGGCCGGTTGCCGCCGCGATGCGCTCGGACCAGCGGGCGGCATGCCTGTCCTCCTGATCGGCCAGCCGCAGCAGGATTTCTTTGCGTCGGTGATCCTTTTCGCGATTTGCCAGGTGGCGATAGGTCGCGCAGGCTTCGACTTCGCGCCGCCACATTTTCTCGACCGTCGCCAGGTTGATCTTGTCGATGGACACGAGGCAAACCTCTCGATCGAACGCAGCGTCATCAGCTACTAGCTGTGTAAACCGACGGCTCGGGCAGTCCGACGTTTGTGCCCAACGGTTCATCACGAAGGCACGAAGACTACGAAGGTACACGAAGAGGCCTCTGTACACATTTGCTCTTCGTGGGCTTCGTGTCTCATCCCGTCTTCGTGAGAAGCCGAGAGCCGCGCCACGCTCACCTCGAATTTCGACCAGACTCCTACCGAACCAGGTGCTCGAAGACCACGATCGTGCCGATACCGGCGCCAATCAGGACGACCTGACGCACCGCACTGGCGTCGACGTCGCCGCGGTGCAGATCGGGGATGAGATCGGACATCGCGATGTACAGCAGGCTGCCGGACGAGATGGCGAGCACATACGGGCGGATGCTCGGAACGACCTGCACGGCGCCGAACGCGAGCAGGGCACCGAGGATGCCTGATGCACCGGAGACGAGACTCAGCAGCAAGGCGCGTCCGCGGCTGTAGCCGCACGCCAGCAGGATGGCGACGTCGCCGACCTCCTGCGGGATTTCGTGGGCCGCCACCGCGATCGCGGTGTTGACGCCCAGCGGGATCGACGTCAGCACGGCCGCACAGATGATCGCGCCGTCGATGAAGTTGTGGAAACCGTCGCCGATCAGGACGAGCGGCGCCGCGGCGTTGTGAACTTCGCACTCATCAGTGTGGCAATGCCGCAGCAGCACCAGCTTTTCGAGCACGAAAAACAACATGATGCCGCCGAGCAGCGTGCCGAACACGGATGTGGGCGCGAGGTCCGCCAGGGCTTCGGGCAGGAGCGCGAGCAACGCAACGCCGAGCAGTGCGCCCACCGCGTAGCTGACGAGCCACGGCACGAAACGCTTCTGCATGGGGTCGGAGAACAGGACGAGAGACGACGCGACGAGCAGACCGCCACAGCTCCCAAGCAGGCTCAGTCCAAGCGCCGTTGCGAGCGAATGCACGGGTCATTCTATTGCGAATCAGAGGCTCGCGATTATGCACTGCTGAAGTGTGGAGACCACGAAGAAATGCAACCACGAAGCCGCGAAGACACCAAGGCCGGACGAAGAAGAATTGGCAGGGCCACGAGGATGCAAACATCACATGTCTTCTTCGTGCGTTCTTCGTGGCTTCGTGGCTTCGTGGCAAGAGATGCGGCAAGCGGGCGACCGCGCGGCTGAAAGCACGGGACAGACTTCCAGATCTAACTCGCAACATAGCCGCGGCGTGCGCGAACGCGGTAGGTGTTGCCGCGACGGACTTCGACGCGGATCGCATGCCAGCGCCCGTCCTTCTTCGCAGCCGACGGATATCCGAGGTAGTACTGCTTGCTCAGCTCGTCGGCGATGTTCGCGGTTGCGGGATTCAGGTCGCGCGCGTCCCGCACGATCTCGGTGCGGCCGCCGCTGTCGTCCGTCATGTCGCGCAACGCGACCACGTTGACGCGATCGTCGTTGGGTGCGCTGCTGCGCGGCCAGCCACCACCGCCACCACCACCGCCTCCGCCGCCGGTCGTCGGCGGCTGCGGCCAGCCTGGCCGTCCGCGGCCGCCACGCGGCGGAAATGGAAACGGAATCGGCGTTCGCGGTGGTGGCCGGAACGTCGGCTGGCTCTCGCCGTCGATACCGATGGCGTAGACGAGCACCTCGCTTTCGCGAATCATCTGCTTGACGTCGCGGATGCTGGTGCGGCTCGAGGTGTCGTTGCCGTCAGAAATCACCAGCAGCGCCTTTTTCCGGTTGACGCCCCGCTGCGCGAGCGGGATGGCCTCCGTCACCGCGTCGTACATCGCCGTGCCGCCATGGACCGTGATGCGGCCCAGCGCCCGCGACAGCAACTGGCGGTCGCTGGTCCACCCCTGCAGCAGCACCGGATCGTTGCTGAAGCGATAGAGGAAGATTTCGTCCTGACGATCCAGCAGATCGTACAGGAACCGATCGAGCGCGCTCTGCGCCGCCTGGATCTTTTCGCCCGCCATGCTGCCGCTCGTGTCGAGCGCCACGCCGAGACTGACCGGCACCCGCTCCGCGCTGAAGTGCGTCACCGACACTGGCTGATCGTCTTCGTAGACGATGAAGTCGTTGGCCGTCAGTCCGGAGACGAAACGTCCGGTGGAATCGCTCACGGTCGCCGTCACGTTGATCAGCTCGACACCGGTCTTGAATCGAAACCCCTGGTCCTCGGACGGCCGGGGCGGGGGCTGCGACTGACCGCGCACCGACACGACCAGCAGCGCCCCGATGAGCGTGGCGACGGCGCACGCGTCCGCGATCCTGCGCATCGGTCTCAACCCTTGTCCTGATCGCGTCGATCGACGTGCGGCACGACGCGATCCTCGGTTCTGAAGCTCACGCGATAACGAGCCACGTCGTTCGCTCCCGCCATGGTAACGACGAATGCCGACTCGCCGCCCGGCACGAGCGCCGGCGACGCAATCACCGCACGGCCGCTGCCGACAAATCCGCCATCGTCTTTGAACAGAAAGACTACCGCAGTCAGGCCGCGCACTTCAGCACCCGCGGACGGATTGCGAATGACCCCTCGAACCGTCAAGCGATCGCCGTCGCGTTCGTGGCCGAGTGCGATGAGCTCGAGAGGGACCGCCGCCGGCGGATTGGGCGTGGCGGCCTGTGCCGCAGCATTCCCGCTTTGCTGGTGGACGCCCGCCGGCGTGAGATCGTGGCCGGACGAGCGGCCGAACACCACGGCCACGGCCGCGGCGGACCCGAACACGAGGAGGCCAATCGTCACCACCGTCGCGAGGCGCGTTCCCGTTTTCGCAGACGAGGGAACGACAAACATATCGCCGGACGACGTGGTGATCGCCGTCTCGCGCGACGAGCGCATCGGAAGGTCGCCGTCCAGAGACGACCCGTCCGGGCGCACGCCCGCGCCGGCATCGTGAATGTCGGCGGCGAGCGCCGCCACGCGCGCCTCGGATCGGCGCCGCTCTTCCTGCGAGACGCGCCAGGCAATCGCCGTCATGATGACGGCCAGGACCAGCGAAATCAACGTGACAAGAGGCAGAAACATCACGACCCGGGCTCCTTCAGCGCAACTTGAACTCGACGGCGACTTCAACAATCACGTCAACTGCCACACCATGGCGCTGCGCGGGCGAGAACCGCCATTGCCGGACGGCCTCCATCGACTGGTTGTTCAACCCGCCGCCGAGGCCCTGCAGGATGCGGATGTCGCCGACAGAGCCGTCGCGCCGCACAACGATTTCCAGGACGACCTCGCCCTTCAATCCCTGGCGCCGGGCCTCTTCGGTGTAATCGGCGCGGACCTCTTTGAGCAGGCGTGGCGGTTCGATACCGCTGCCGGGGCGATAGGGTCCACCGCCGGTCCCTCCACCAGATCCTTCGCCGACGCCAGTACCCTGACCCGCGCCAACGCCCGTTCCCGTGCCCGTTCCTGCACCGCCGCCTGTGCCGGGGCCGTGGCTTTCGTTTTCCACCGTGGTCTGATCCAGCACGCCGATGCGAGAACGATTGTCGGCAGGTGCGGTGATGATAGGGGCGAGGACGACTGGAAGTTGCTCCGCCTTCAGCGGAGGCTCGGGTTTGGGTTCAGGCGGCTTCTGAGCCACAGCGATTGGCTTCGGCTCGCG
>QHWF01000258.1 GCA_003222455.1 Acidobacteriota bacterium | reverse complement strand
CCGGTGAGATGGAATCAAACTGCACCGATAAGCCAGTTGGGTAAATTGTCCCGAACAGCCAGCTGAACGATGATTCGTATTGAGTACGCCGCTGCGTTCACCAATTCTTGACGCTGGCGCGACGCAAAACGGTCTCCGGCGCTTTTAACTGAGAGGTAAGATGAGGGTGCCCAGCCCTGGTGGAGTTCTCAATGCCGGGTCGACTCTTGACGACTGGCTGCGTGGCCGCGGCCGCGCTGGCCGTCGCGCACGCGCAGCAGCAGCCTCCGACGTTCGGCACCACGACGCGCACGGTCGCAGTCTACGCGACGGTCACGGACCCGCATGGGCGCCTCGCGCCCGACCTCGCGCGCGACAACTTCGAAGTCGACGACAACGGCGTCAAGCAGGAGCTGACCGTTTTCTCGAACGACGTCCAGCCGATCACCGGCATCATGCTGCTCGACCGCAGCGGCAGCATGAAGCCGAACCTCGAGCTGGAGGTCCGCGCCGCAGAAACGTTCATCCACGGCATGCTCGCGGAGGATCGGCTCCGCATCGGCAACTTCGGCAAAGACATCGTCATCGAGCCGGACGACTTTACGTCGGACCGCGATGCGCTGTTCAAGGTGCTGCACGGCGATTTGCAGAGGGATGGGCCGACGCCGCTGTGGAACGCGATCGATCGCGCGATCGACAAGCTCCTGCTCGAGAAGAGCCGCCGCGTCGTTCTCGCGTTGAGTGATGGTGTCGACGAGCCGCTCGACTTCAGCGGCCACGCCAAGTCCATGAAGGACGAGATGAAGCGCGCCGAGGACAACGACATCATGATCTACGCCGTCGGCATGGAAGGCCTGGCGCCGATGCCGCAGCAGCGCGCGACGCAAGGCTTCGGCGGACGCGGGATCATGCCGCAGCGGCGCAACGAGCCCCCGATGCAGAAGCCCGACGAGGGAATGGCGAAGATCGCGGCGGCGACCGGCGGCGGCTACTTCGAGCTGACCTCGCCGGGCGATCTGCTCGGCAAGTTCGATCGCGTCATCGACGAACTGCACCACCAGTACGCGCTCGGCTTCGTGCCGCTGAAGCTCGACGGCAAGCTGCACGATCTGACCGTGAAGGTGAACGAGTCGGGCTACACCGTCCGCGCGCGCAAACGCTATCTCGCGCCGCGCGGCTAACGCCGTTTCGTTTCTGAATGTCCTCTGAAGACCGCCGCGGCGTCTCAGGCAGGTCCAACAATCCCCTTCTGAATAGCCGCACTTTCGCCCCGGTTTGGCGGTCGCTGCCGACTGTCACACCGGGGTCCATCAATCACTAGATTGACGACGCCGACGGTCCGCTTCGGACGGTGCGATCTTGGATCAGACTGACAGCCTACCCCGTCACCGGACAGTGAGCACCGGCTCGCCGAGCCGCTTCACGTCCACGTGGATGCCGAGGCCGGCTCCCTCGGGCACACGCAGGCGTCCTTGGTTGCGTCTCGGCGCGTCGTCGGCGATTGACACGTCGACATAACTGTTGAAGTCGGTCGACGTGAACAAGTACTCCGGCCGCGTGCTACCTGCCAGGTGGGCGATCGTCGCTGTCGCCACGTCGCCGCCCCAACTATCCTCGATCGTCATAACAATCCCGAGGCGCTCGCAGAGATCGCGCATTTCGCGTGCTTTGGTCAGGCCGCCGACTCGTGAAATCTTGATGTTGATTCCATCCATCGCGCGAAAGCCGGCCGCGTGGATCAGCGGGCCAATGCCCGTTATCACCTCGTCGAGAATCATCGGCAGCCGTGTGTGCTCCCGAATGACGAGGCACTCGGCGAGCGTCGGACACGGCTGTTCAATGTAGCAGTCCTCGCCGGCCACAGCGTTCACGACGCGAATGGCTTGGTGCGGGAGCCAGCCGGTGTTGGCGTCGGCCACGAGCACGTCGCCGGCTTCGAGGCATCGAGTGACCGCGCGAATTCGGGCGACGTCGTCATCCGGCTGACCGCCGACCTTGAGTTGAAACCGCCGGTAGCCTTCGGATCGATAACGTGCGACGGAGTCGGCCATCCGTTCAGGCGAGTCCTGAGAGATGGCGCGGTAAAGCGGATAATCATCGACCAGGCGACCGCCCAGAAGCGTGGCGACAGGAAGATTGGCAACGCGGCCGACGAGGTCCCAGCAGGCAATGTCGATCCCGGACTTTGCGTACTCATGACCGCCGAGTGCCCTGTCCATAACCGTGTTGAGGGCGTGTAGCTGAGTGGGATCGATACCAAGGAGTGCTTGCCCGACCTCAGCGATGGCTGCCGGTACACCGCGCGCGTGCGCCGCCATATAAGCGGGACCAAGCGGGCACACTTCACCGAAGCCCGAAAGTCCCTCGTCCGTGCCGACCCGGACGATCGACGTGGTGAAACTGCTGACTGAATGGCCACCGGACCACGCGTACGTGCGATCGTGAAGTGCGTACTGAAGCTGATAGACGTCGATGCGTGTGATTTTCACGATTTGTGATTCGAGCGGTCTTTGCTCAACCCTTCGCTGGGGCTTCGCGATTATGGCGGGCGATTGAATCGCCACGATTGGATGTCAGATCTTGATGAAGCACCATTCCTTGCTATATGGCACGCGGCTCATGCGATAACCGGCCTTCTGTCCCACGACGACCGTGTTGCTCCAGTTGAATCCGCAGCCGTTCTTTGGATCGAAAACGCCGGGCTCTTCCGAGAACGCCATATTCTTCTTGAGGACTGTGTGATCGCCAAGCGAGATGTACGGCGCCTGATGGCCTTCGACCCCCTCGCCGTGCGCGATACGTTGATACAGGTACGGCTGCATGCCCTGTGCAACCTGATAGTCATGGATCTGCTTCGCGATGCTTGAGCAAGTGACGCCTTCTTTTGACATCTCGACCTGCATGTCGCAGCAGTGCTGTGTGACCTCCCAGAGCTTCACCATGTGGGGGTCGAACTTACCGGCGGCATCCGCGATGATGAACATGCGGTAGTTCTCGCCGCCGTAGCCGCCGATGTGAGCTCCGCCTTCCACCTGCATCGCCATGTTCCGGCCGATCCGGTTGAATTGCGGCTGGTTCGGATGCGGAAACCCCGTGACCGGCCCGACCCGTGCAGAGACGTTGACGCTCGTGCGGACACCATGATGCAGCGCGCCGTTGGCCAGGTTGACGTCACGAAACAGGATGTCGTTGATCCACAGCGTTGTCGCCGTTGCGACCTCGTAATCAGTGACATCAGTGCCGTGCGCCAGGATGTAGTCGCGGGCGAACGCGTGCGCACGGTCGAAGTAGATGTACGACCTTCGCCAAAGCGCCAGCTCCTCCGGCGTTTTGACGATCCGCATCTGGAGGAGGTCGTTCGCGACGTTGACGAACTGGACGCTGGGCAGCACTTCCTTGATCTTGGCCAGCTCCGACGGGTACAGCTCGCCGTCGAGCCCAATCTTGTTGCCCTGAATGCCATGTTGCTTGATGCCGGCCAGCATGAACTTGAACAGGTCGACCGTGGGCGCATCCTTCACGATCCCTTTGTTCGGCGCGGCGCCGTCGGCGTGAGGGTAGTCGAAGTACTCGATGCCGTCGCCGAACCACCAGCTCGTCACGGAGTCTCTGTCCAGACCCGGGTACATGAACCATGGAGCCGCGTCGGCCCTGTTCATGAAGGCGGCCTGCGGGCGCTCGGTTGTGGTGTGCCAGTAGCCGATCAAGTAAATGATGTTGAGCGGATTGCGAATGAGGAACGCCTCGATTTCGCGCTGCGCCAGCATGTCCTTGAACCGCTGAACGGTGCGTTTATTCCACTCGAGCGGAAGGCGATCGGATTTCGCCGGCTGGGGCGGTCCCTCCTCCCCTGGCGTCGGCTGGAGCAGCAGTTTCTCGCTCCCGGCGATCGCCTGGCTCGTGAGCACGTCACGCAGCGTGGGGGCTTTCTGCATGGCGGCGACGCGATCCAGACGTGACGGGAAGCCTGAGCCCAGGATTGACGCTCCGCTCAGTTTCAGCAGCGAACGGCGTGTCGAAATCATGATCCCTCCTGTGCGCCGAACCTCAAGACCCGCTAAGCCACCGATCCGAGTGGCGGGTGTTTCGTGTGAAAGTCAGTTGCGTTCTGGTACGCTCGTGCCACCGCGAGCAGCTCGGCTTCTTTGTAGATTTGACCAACGAACGTGATGCCCGTCGGCGTGCCATTCGTCGTGAAGCCGTTCGGCACGGCGACGACCGGATGGCCCGTCATGCTCGTCAGCGGGTTGATCGACTCGTACGTGGCGACGACGACGTCGACGTCGGACATGACGTGCGCCACCTGCTGCATCAGCAGCATGCGGATACGATTCGCCTGCAAGTACTCCACGGCTGGAACCAGGTGGGAATAGCGCAGCTCCGCCCGGTGGCGCTGGCGTCGAAGGTGTTCATCTTTGCGCGCTCGCGCGAATTCGTCGAAGCCGGCGGACCGTTCGATGTATTCAATGAAGTAATTCAAATCATTCGTCGGGAGCTCAACGCGGCGGAGATCGAACCCGATCAAGCGGAGCGCGTCGAGCGATCGCAAGCCGTTGGCCTTCCACTCCTCACGCTTCTCGTTCTCGAATCCTTCGCCGAAGTAGCCGACGCGCAGCTTAGACACTTCTTGGGCCGCTTCCCAATTGAAGGGCACGTCGTGCGGAACAGACAGGTCTTTCCCGTCTGGGCCGGCAATAGCGTGCAACACGATCGCGCAGTCCTCGACCATGCGACACATCGGCCCAATCTTGTCCAGACTGAAGCCGGCGGCCATGACACCGTACCGGCTGACCCGTCCAAAAGTCGGGCGCAGGCTGACGACGCCACAGCGTAACGACGGCGACAGGATGGATCCGCCCGTGTCGGTTCCAATGGCGAAGCCCACGAGGCCGGCGGCGGTAGCCGCGGCTGATCCCGCGGAGGAGCCGCTCGAGCCTTCTTCCGAATTCCATGGGTTGTTTGTTCGGCCCCCGAACCAGTTGTCCCCGAACGCCAACTCTCCCGTCGTCAACTTCGCCACCAGGACGGCCCCAGCCTGGTCCAGCCGTTCAACGACCGTCGCGTCGTGATTAATCACTTGATCCTTGAGCGGCTCCGCGCCCCACGTCGTCGGGTAGCCCTTGGCGGCGATGATGTCCTTTGCGCCCCATGGGATCCCGTGCACCGGCCCCCGGTATCGTCCGGCGGCGATGTCCGAGTCGGCCTGCCGCGCCTGGTTCATCGCGCGGTCGTCGGTCAGCGTCACGAGACAGTTCAATTTCGGGTTGAACCGTTTCAGTCGGCCCAGGTACATTTCGGTCAGGTCCACCGATCGGACCTGTCGCGTGCGGATCAGCTGCGCGAGGTGCGTGAGCGGCCAAAAGGCGACGTCCTCGAGGTTCGCAGGACGGCTAACAACTGGAGACTTGCTCGGGCGGAACGGCCTCTTCGTGCGGTCGACCGTCATCCCCGCCACCAGCGGATTGAAGTACAGGGGAGGAGGCACGCTGTTGTCGAGATGAGTCTGGCGCATCGTCTCGAATCGCGTGAGATTCTTGTTCACGTCGTCGACCAGCATCTCGCATTCCTCGGTCGTGAAATCGAGGCCGGCCAGTCTCGCGGCGTCCTTCACCATGTCGAGCGTGATCGCGGGCGTGGGTTTTTCCTGAAGCTTCGCCCAAAGCACGCCGGGCAAGAGGGTCGACGACAACCCGATGCCGGAAAAATAGGCGACGAACCGGCGCCGGGTCTGTAGCGGTTGCTCAGAGGAAGCCTGTATCATTGAAGCGTTTTCTCCACCTCATTGGAAGCCCTGGCCACGCTCCGCAGATGCTGGTCGAAGAACCGCTCAACGCGCTGCCACGCATCGCGCAGGACGTGCCCACGTTGAAAATAATGGAACTCACCTGGGTAAACCATGAATTCGACGTCTTTGCCGTGTTTGA
>QHWF01000225.1 GCA_003222455.1 Acidobacteriota bacterium | reverse complement strand
GCAAATGGCCAGGCATGGACCCATTCGAATTCCATATGGGTCCGTATCATGAGTTCGCGCTGTTTCGGGGAATCCAGGAAAAGCATCGCGATCATGCCTCGGCGGAAAACCTCCTCAAGCCGACGACGGTGGCCGTCGTAGGCAATCGTGCCGCGCAAGCGTGGGACGTGGCCGGGCTGCATATCGAAGTGGCTCTGGCCGGAGGATCACGCGAGGACTGCGAGAGCTGGTTCGTCTTGCTCAAGCGATCAAAATTTATCTCGTCTTTTTAGCTGAGCTGTCGAATTTCTCAACCGTTGTCCGGCATCCGCCTGACATTTCCGGCTACAACCTGCCGCAAGTGAAGTACTTATCACTCTGCCCGAGCCATGCCGCCACCGTATTTCCGTACTGGGGGCGGAAAAAGTCGCGGTTTTCGGCCATTTCTCGTTGAATCTTCAATCAGGAGTGGTCTATAATCAAACACGCTGCTGGCACGACTTCGGCCTACCAATCAACGCGTCAACGCGCTTCCTAGGGGGAACCGTGACATTTGAAGTCGGCGACAAGGTCATTTACCCGAATCATGGTCTTGGGATCGTCGAGCGCATCGAAGAAAAAACCATCCTCGGTACGACCTGCGGGTTCTATCACCTCCGGATCGTGGCGAACGACACCACCGTTCTGGTCCCTGTGACCAATGTCGATGGCGTCGGCCTGCGCCGCGCCATCACGGACGAGGAAGTCGAACGCCTCTTCGGTCTCCTCGGCGATGGCAAGATCGACAATCATCAGAACTGGAAAGGACGCTTCAAGGACAACTCCGACAAGATGCGCAGCGGCTCCATCTACGAAGTTGCCGATGTCCTCAAGAGCCTCACGTTTCTGTCGAAATCGAAGAGCCTTTCGTTTCGCGAGAAACGGATGCTCGATCGCGCCAAGTTCCTCATCATCTCCGAAGTGTCGGAGGTGGTGCGCGAAACGGCGGTCACTATCGAGGGGCGCGTCGATCGCGCGCTCGAGCGATGCTTCACGGTGAAGGCGCGCACGGCCGCGGCGCCGCGCAAGACCACCAAACAGGCAGCGCCCAGGGCCGTCGCCAGCGCAACGCCTCCTCGTCGGGCAGCACGAGCGTCGTAATCGCCGTCCGCCACCAATCATCAGACGCCAGGCATCGTCGTTCTGTCGCAGGTTTTCAAGCGTCGTCGGTAGTCGGCCCGCCGGATCGCAAGGTCTGGCGGGCTTTTTCGTTTATCATCCCCGCGCGTGCTCATTCCGGCTGTCCGATCGATTGCCACGTACGTCGGGGTTTCCCTGTATGTCCTGATCGTCGCCCCACCGGGGATGCTGCTGGCCATCCTGTTCGGCTGGAAAGACGTCCTGTATGTGCTCGGCCATGTGGGGGTCCGGCTCGGTCTCGCCCTGAGCGGGATTCGTGTCCGCGTGGCGGGTGCGCAGAATGTCCCGCACGATCGTGCTGCCGTGTTCTGCTCGAACCATCAGAGCAATGTCGATCCGCCGATATTATTCGACGCGCTGCACCCGCGGATGCACATTCTCTACAAGGCCGAGATTGACGCGATTCCGATCCTCGCGCGCTCGTTTCGACTCGGCGGGTTCATTCCGATCGACCGCCGCAATAAAGAGGCGGCCCTTCGCGCGATCGAGACGGGCGCCGCGTCGATACGGACCGGCAACTCGTTCCTGATCTTCCCCGAAGGGACGCGGAGTCGGACCGCCGACCTGCTGCCGTTCAAGAAAGGCGCAGGGCGGGCGCGCCGCCATGCGCAAGGGCAGTTCGATCATCCGGCCGGTCACCGTCAGCATCCGCGTGGGGGAACCGATCGAAACGGCCGGGCTCGCGCTCGAGAATCGCGACGCGTTGATCACAAGGACTCGTCAGCGGATAGAGGCCCTGCTCGCAGAGGGTCCGATATAGACTCGAAGCGCGTCCCGGAACGACCATCGAAGTAACGAAGCTCCGCCTCAAACCGACAAGGGAGACCCGTCGCTGTAAGGCGGACTTTCGTTACTAGAAAGGCAGTCATTTGCCGCGCCTCCGACTTCAGTTCTCGGCGCTCGTCGCGGCTGCATTCGCGGTTTCGTACGTGGCGGCGTCGGGCTTCGGCCGGACGGCGCAACAGACGCAACAGACCCAACAGGCGCAGCCGGCACAGGCGAACGTCCCACAACCGACGTTTCGTACCGAAGCGAACTACGTGCGCGTTGACGTCTACCCCACGAAAGACGGTGCGCCGCTGGCGGATTTGCGACAAGAGGAGTTCGAGATCCTCGAGGGCGGCGTCCCACAGACGATCGAGCAGTTCGAACGCGTCGTCGTCCGCGCCGCCGGTCCGCAGGAGACGCGCGTGGAGCCGAACTCGGTGGCCGAGTCGCGCTCGATGGCCGAGAGCTCGCGCGCGCGGCTGTTCGTGCTCTTCCTCGATACCTATCACGTGGACGTCGCCGCCTCGCACAACATCCGGCGTCCGCTCGTCGAAGCGCTCGATCGCGTGATCGGCCAGGACGATCTCGTGGGCGTCATGACGCCGGAGATGTCGGCTCGCGACGTCACGTTTGCTCGAAAGACCACGACCATTGACGGGTTTCTGACGCGGTACTGGCACTGGGGTGAGCGCGATCGGATGACCCTGCAGGATCCCGAGGACCAAGACTACGGCTTATGCTACCCGACCGCCTCCGATCGCTGCAGCGATCAGAACGGCATCGCTGCCGAGATGATCGACCGGCGCCACGAGAAACGGTCGCTGGACGCGCTGCAGGATCTGGTCCGGTTCCTGCGCGGAGTCCGCGAAGAGCGAAAAGCCATCCTCGCCATCAGCAACGGATGGCTGCTCTACCGGCCGAACCACCAGCTGATGCGGCCGCTGAACTGCCACGGTGTGCCGAGCGGACCGCCCGTGAGTATCGATCCACGGACGGGCAAGCTCACGTCGAAACCGCCAGAGGCCACACTCGCGCACGCGACCTGCGAAACCGATCGCCTGATGCTGGCGCAGATCGACGACGAGCGGCAGTTCCGCGAGGTGCTGGACGAGGCGAACCGCGCGAACGCATCGTTCTATCCTGTCGATCCGCGCGGCCTCGCCGTCTTCGACACGCCGATCATGCGCATGGACGTGCCGGGCGCACCGCCGCCGATGACGCCGTTGGCGGTCGATCGGGCGATGCTCACCGGGCGTTTGACGTCGCTGCGCACGCTGGCCGAAGCCACCGACGGCCTGGCCATTGTCGATTCCAATGATCTGAGCGGAGGGCTGCGGCGAGTCGTGGCCGATCTGAGCTCGTATTATCTGCTCGGCTATTACTCGAACGGCAGGCTGGACGGCAAGTTCCATTCGATTACCGTGCGGGTGAAGCGGCCGGGGGTGAACGTTCGTGCGCGTCGCGGCTACCTGGCGGCCACATCGATGGCGGTCGCCACCGCCGCGCGCACTGAGACGGCTACATCGCCCGCGGTCATGGCCGAAACGGCGGCGATCGGTGCCGCGCTCGCGCCGCTTGGCGCGCTGGCGCGCGACGTCCCGATCAGGCTGCAGGCTGTTTCAGGCTGGAAGC
This sequence comes from Acidobacteriota bacterium, assembly GCA_003222455.1. Taxonomy (GTDB): domain Bacteria; phylum Acidobacteriota; class Vicinamibacteria; order Vicinamibacterales; family CAVVIG01; genus QHWF01. Next base: position 4,195 of record QHWF01000225.1, on the reverse strand, counting down.
CCGGAAACAGTGGCGCCGTGTGGATGGTCGGCGAGCTGGGCGCGGGCGACGAATGGAAATCGGGCGCGGATGCGGACGTGATGCTGACCAGCCCAGGGGGTGCGACGGTGGCGTCGACGCACGCCCGCGTCGATCCGGGCCTGCGGTCGTTCCGTGTGTCGTTGACGCCGGGCGAACCGCTCGTCCCGGGTGAGTACACGGTGCGGCTGCGCGCGCGCGGCGGTCCCTCGTCTACAGCAACGAACGAAACGGTCGATGTCGTGCTGGCTGCGTCACCGGTGGCGCACGGGGTTGTTTTCGTCCGCCGCGGTCCGGCCACGGCCAATCGTGAGATGCCGACGGCCGACCTGCGGTTCCGACGAAGCGAGCAACTGCGAGTCGAGGTCCCGGCGCCTGAAGGCGCGGCAACGGCCCGTTTACTGGACCGGACCGGAAAAGCGCTCGCGATTCCGGTGACGGCGGCGATGCGCGAGGAGAGCGACGGTTCCCGCTGGCTGACCGGGCAGCTCGCGCTTGCACCGCTGGCGCCGGGGGATTACATCATCGAACTTGCGAACGGACCGATGCGAACGCTGGCAGCCTTTAGAATTCAGAATTAGGAATTCTGAATTCGGAATGCAGTGACGGCATTCTGAAGTCTGAAGTCTGAAGTCTGAAGTCTGAAGTCTGAAGTCTGAAGTCTCTAACTCCCTACGACAAAGGTCAGCGTCCACGGTTTCAACGTCTGACCGTCGGCGCCGGCAATCCCTTCCAGCAACTCCAGTTTGATCGTCCGGAACCGTTCGAGCGGTGCGGCGAATCGGATCTCGAGCACGCGGGTCGCGGCACTGTACTGCGTGGTGAAATTGATCGGAGGCGTGTCGGGCTCACCGCGTTCTTTCGACTGCGCCTGAACGTACGACGCCTTGACATGTCCTTTGAGGGTCGCCGGGTCGATGTCGCGTGAAAACTGCACCCGCACGCTCGTCGTCGTCGACACGTCGGTTTCGTCTTCCGTTGGCGTGCTGAACACGACTTCGGGAGGCGGTCCCGCCGGTACGCGAACGGGTTCTTCGGCAGGAGTCTCGGCCGGCGGCTTGGCCAGGGCAAGGGTCCCTGCCTCGGCGTCGAGCCATTGCAGTCCGCGCCCGTGTTGGACGGTGCCTCGCAGCGTGAGCCAGCGGTTGGTGTCGATGCGTGCGTCGAGGGCAAGGTCGAAGTCCTTTCCCTTCGGCCGCATGTTGATCACCCAGATCGCCGCGTCGGCGGATCGGAGCACGAAGTCGTACCGGCTTTTCGCGGGGGCCTCGGGCAGGTCGCCCAGGAGATTGCGTCCGGAGTATTGACCGGAAATCGTCACCTTCTGGTCGATATATCGAGTCGGGTTCAACACGATGGCGCGAATCGACGGTGCCGGCGGAGGCGTCGCGGGCCGCACCGCCGTCACCACGATGGCCGTCACTTCACCCGATCTCGGCCATGGACCGTCAGGATCCAGTTCGAACGTTTTCCGGAGGTCGTAGGTACTGAATCGCGGATCGTCCGGCTTCATCCGGCTGATGTCCCAGAACTCGCCGCGGATCTCATCGAGGCCGTCAGGGGCGCTGTTCTTGAGCACCAGCCGCACCGATCCGTTGTCGTCGGACACACGCGCGCGGCCGTTCTGATCGGTCGTCACGTTGCCAATCAAGACGATCGGACGGCCATGATAAAAGGCCGGATACGCCAGCAGCGCAGCCAGGTTCGTGGCGCGCCTGGCCGCGGTTTGAGCAGAAACCGAAGCGGCCGTCGCGACGAGAACGAGCAGCAGACGTTTCACGATCTTGCTATACCATTTTCTTACGTGCGGCGCGCGCTGTCACGAGCGCAAGCGCGAAAAACAACAAGCCGCTTGCCACCTGAGCGACAGTGGTCGTCGTGCCGGGCTCGTCATGGAACCACGGAATGGCATTGCCCGCAGCCTGAAACGGTCCCAGCGCATTGTTCCCGACGAGCGCGGCATACAGGATGCCGCAGATAGAGCCTCCCGCAATCAGCCCTGAACTGAACAACGTGCCCGCGCTCAATTCGGACTCCTCGTGGGCACCGGTCTGACGCTCGACCCACCATCGCACGAGCCCTCCGGCGTAAATCGGCGCCGTGGTGGCAATCGGCAGATAGGAGCCGACCGCGAACGAGAGCGAGTGGATGCCACACAGCTCGAGCGTGACCGAGACGAAAATGCCGACCAGCACGAGGCCCCACGGCAGGTTCTGACTCAGGAGCCCCTTGATGATTGTCGCCATCAGCGTCGCCTGCGGGGCGGCAATGGCCGGCGAGCCGATGCCGAACACACGGTGCAGGTACAGCGTGGTCCAGCCGATGACCGACGCCGACGCAAGGACCCCGACGATCAATGCGAACTGTTGATACAGCGGGGTGGCGCCGACGATATAGCCGGTTTTGAGATCCTGCGAGGTGTTGCCGGCGTTGGCGGCGGCGATGCACACCACCGCGCCGACGCAGATGGCCACGGGTCCGTATGGATCACCGGTCCAGCCGAGAAACACGAACAGGAGGCAGGTGAGAATCAGCGTCGCAATGGTCATCCCGGAGATCGGGTTCGAAGACGACCCGATGAGTCCCGTGATGCGGGACGACACGGTTGCGAAGAAGAAGCCGAATACCACGATGAGAACGGCGGCAAGAATGTTGCCTTGCGTCGGCATCCGCGGCGCGACCGCGATGAACACCGCCAGAAGGCCCGAACCAATGAGCACCACGCTCATCGGAATGTCGCGTTCGGTGCGTAGACGGCCTGCCCCCGACGCACCGGCGCCCAGACCCTTCAATCCTTCGCGGGCCGAACCGATGATGGTCGGGATCGTCCGGGCGAGCGTGATCAGTCCTGCCGCCAGCACAGCGCCGGCGCCCATGTACCGGATGTAGGCGCTCCACAACTGCGACGGCGACATTTCAGCGATCAGGAAGGGCCGGCCGGTCGCCGGATTGTTGGCGAAGCTCGGATGGATTGGCGGAAACGGCACGGTGATGTAGTTGCCCAGGATGGACAGCAGCGGTAACAACACCAGCCACGAAAGAACGCCGCCGGCGAACATCGTGCCGGCGATACGAGGGCCGATGACATAGCCGACGCCGAGGTATTCAGGGGAGATGTCGATGTCGACCGTCGCGTTCGGAAATTGGCTCGTTCGCGGAAACGTGTACCCGACGTCTTGCCGGAACACGTTGAACACCCAGGACAGCGCCTTCCACAGTGCGCCCACCCCCAGGCCACTGAACACGAGGGCGGCCAGCTTGCCGCCGCGCTCGCCCGCAACGAGCACTTCGGCACAGGCCGTTCCTTCCGGGTAGGGGAGAATACCGTGCTCCTTGACAATGAGCGCACGGCGCAGCGGCACCATCATCAGGACGCCGAGAATGCCGCCGGCGAAGGTCAGCATCGTGATCTGGAAGTAATTGAAGTAGCCGGGTCCGTTGGGCGTGAGAAAAATCAGCGCCGGGATGGTGAAGACCACGCCTCCGGCGACCGATTCGCCTGCCGATCCGATCGTCTGGACGATGTTGTTTTCGAGAATCGTGGATCCGCCGAGCCGCTTCAGTACCGAGATCGCGAGCACCGCAATCGGAATGGAGGCGCTGACCGTCAGCCCGGCGCGCAGGCCGAGGTAGACGGTCGACGCTCCGAAGATCAAACCGAAGATCACGCCGATCACGATCGCCTTTGCCGTGAACTCCGCCGGTGATTCGGCGGACGAGACGTACGGCTGAAATCCGACGGGTGACGGTCGCACAGTAGCCATGGAGCGGGATATTAGCACGCGGTTTTTGCTACAATCGCGATCTGGCTTGTGAAAAGCCCGAACAAAGCGCCGTCCCGCGTCAAAGCGGACAAACAGAGCGCTGAACAGGTCTCCGAGCTCACCACCAACCGCCTGTCGGTGTACCTGCGGTGCCTCAATGCCCTCGAGGACGCAGGCGTGCGCACCATCTCGTCGCAGGCCCTTGCCGAACAGTTCCACCTCAACGCGGCGCAGATTCGAAAGGACCTCGCCTACTTCGGCGAGTTCGGCGTGCGCGGCGTCGGGTACTACGTCCGCGATTTGAAGCGCCACCTCCGGCAGATTCTCGGGCTCGACCGGAAGCTGCGCGTCGCCATCATGGGCGCGGGTAACCTGGGCCTCGCGCTCGCCGATTATCCTGGCTTCCGGCAGGA
>QHWF01000972.1 GCA_003222455.1 Acidobacteriota bacterium | reverse complement strand
GCCTCCATCATGTCCGCCACCGTGGGGTAGTACGGCACCTTGTCGACGATGCAAGCCCGCTGCTTCTTGGCGATCTTCCGCTGCTCGGGCGTCGCGGTGCCACGGGCCACGGCGCACTGCTCAGGCGTCAGGCGCAGGTACAAGATCTGCTTCATCAGAAACGGCTGACCGGAAGCCACGGCGACAAAGAACTCCACGATCCTGGCCCCGTCTTTGGTCTGTTCCTGGATGTACTTCTCCATGCGGCCCTTGTGGTGCTTGGGCATCTGGCCGTAGGTGTTGCCCTTCTGGAAGAGCCATGGCGCGCGGTTCGCTGGGTCAGGGGACGGAGTCGCCCCGTTAGGATCAGGCGGTCCTTGAGCGCGTTCCGGCGCATTCTGGGGTCCGAGATCGGTGGGACGGTCGAGCATGGATTAATTGTACGCGCGTCGGGTCGAATTAGTCTTCACGACATTGAACACCAATCGCGTGTGTTCGGCCGGGCCGCTCGACGCTCGATCAAACTGCGCCGCGGTCGACGCTTCCGGTTTCGCGCGGGGCCCACCATAGCCGGCAGCGCGGCCGCGATCGGGCTCCTCACGGCTGTAACGTTTCTGATACGGTGACCTCGACGGCGATCGCATCGCCGGGCCGCTCCGCGTCGGTCACGTGCGCGTGTGATCCGACGCCGAAACCGTCACTTCCGACACTGGTGAGTCGCAGCTCACGTACACGCGGCCACTTAGGATGACGTGATTGGCGTAGTTCGCTCCCGAAATGAGATGCTGGCCCGTCGCAAATAGGCTCTTAAAACATCACCGGCGCATCGCTCATGTTCCCAGACCTCGGCGGAACGGCGCCGCGGGCCGCAGGTGGCAAAGATGTGGAGTCGGTGACACGTGATCAAACAGGCCATTTGCCCTCGTGGGCAAAATTCCGCACCTGCCTGATGCGCGGTTTGCCCACGTAGGCAAACCGATGAGATGACGAACTCCGATCGGAGCGGCGCCGGGGGCCGCAGGTGGCAAAGATGTGGAGTCGGTGACACGTGATCAAACGGGCCATTTGCCCTCGTGGGCAAAATTCCGCACCTGCCTGATGCGCGGTTTGCCCACGTAGGCAAAACGATAAGATGACGAACTCCGATCGGAGCGGCGCCGGGGGCCGCAGGTGGCAAAGATGTGGAGTCGGTGACACGTGATCAAACGGGCCATTTGCCCTCGTGGGAAAATTCCGCACCTGCCTGATGCGCGGTTTGCCCACGTAGGCAAACCGATGAGATGACGAACTCCGATCGGCGCGGTCGCGCGGCAGTGGAGTCCGGCCGATGAACCCCGCGCGCTGAGCGACCAGCCGCCTGCACGACGCAGTGGACCGCAATCCACTCGCTGATATGACGGCGGGCGGCTTGGCGCGGTCCCGTTACAGACGCGCCTCGACGTCCATCAACTCATCAACCACGCCCCTGGGGCTCGCAACTTCTCACCCACGAAAAAAATCGATGCTATATTTTTTTTGCAAGCTTGCGCGGGCCAATGATTGCGAATGCAGTAAACAGTTTCAAACGGGGCGCAAAGCGCCATTTGAGTGCCTATGCCCTCATTGAGGAGACAGCGATGGACGACGATAACTCACTTTCCTCTCCCTCAGAGCAGCCGCTGACGGAGGCGGCCCCACCCAGCGGAGGGTCGGATCCGCGCCGGCGGCGCGGACCGAAAACCGCGGCCGGCAAAAAAAAGGTCAGCCTCAATGCGGTCACACATGGTCTCTCCAGTGCGCGCCTCATCCTGCCGGGTGAACACAGCGCCGACTGGGACACCCACCGACGGGCCGTCATGGACGCCATTGCGCCCGTCGGCACCGTCGAGAAGGCGTTGGCTGAACACGTGGCCTCCTTGTTCTGGCGCTTGGGACGACTCACCGCGTACGAGACGGCCGCGATCGACGAGCGGCAGCACCTGGAGCAGCTCAGCGCCCGTCTGCTGCCGCATCCGGACACGATCGACCGGATCATCCGCCACGAAGCGCATCTGGTCCGGCAGCTCCTCCAGCTCCTACGCGAGCTCGAGGCCAGGCAGGACGCCCGGCACGGTAAGCCGACCCCGCTCGTGCGCGTGGACGTCAACGGCCAGACGGGCACGCTGCCCGCCACGGAGGGCGCCTAAATGATGGACACCGTCCAAAATGCGACGGAGGTGTTCAACATTGTCACCGCGGAACTGAAAACCTTGAAGGCCCTCCCCGACCTCGACCCGCTGCAGCGAGGGAGAGTGCTCGCGCAGCTCTGCGCTGTGGCCATGCAGGCCATCGCGCT
>QHWF01000971.1 GCA_003222455.1 Acidobacteriota bacterium | reverse complement strand
TGATGCGTCGCATCGCCGCCGCGCTGCGGTCGACGGCGCGACATTCCGACGCGATCGGCCGCGTGAGCGAGAGCGCCTTTGCGGTGGTGGCCATCGATACCGATGCCGCGCAGGCACGGTGCCTGGCGCAACGCCTCGCCGCCGCGATCCTGGCGGAGCCGCCGACCGTGGGAACGCCGATCCCCACCCCGCTGTATTTCCGGGTACGCGCAGGGTTCGACGGGGTGCCCGACTTCCACAGCGCTGCGATCGATCCGGGGGAGTTGATGCTGCGGGCGACCGCGGCGCTCTACCGCGCGCGGTCCGATTCGCCGGAAGACTGGCTGCAGGGATACGAGGATGGCGGCAGCGCCGGCTGAGCCGACGGCGACGGCTTACAGCGCGCCCTGCAGGCGCCGACGCGCAATCCTCGTACCCCCGTCTTCAGTCGTCGTCCCGTATCCGGCCATATAACCGTAATACTCGCCGTACATCTGTCCCAGCCGCACGTCATTCAACACGGCGCCCACCACCCGGATCGGCAGATTTTCGAGCATCGCCACTTTGGTGCGCGCGAGATCGAGGTTGGTCGCCCCGGTGCGGAGGACCAGCATCATCGCACCCGTCATCGTCCCGAGTGTGTAGGGATCGACGCCCGCGCCGAGCGGCGGGCTGTCCACGATAATCACGGGATACATCGCGCGGAGCCGCACGAGCAGCTCCACCATGCGCGGCGACCCCAACAGCTCGGGGGACTCGCGGATCCGGCTGCCGCCGCCAATGAACTGCAGCGATCCGAACTTCAGCGTCTGGATCAGGCCTTCGAATGAGACGTGGCCGGCGAGGAAATCCGTCAGCCCCGGCCGGCGCACGGCGCCGAGGACTCGATGCAACGCGCCGCGGCGGGTATCGCCGTCGATCAGCAGGGTGCGCTGGCCCGCCTGCGCGCACGCGAGCGCGAGGTTCGCCGACACAAATGATTTGCCGTCGCCGGGTCCCGGGCTCGTGATCGTCACCACGAGCGGACCCGCGGTCCCGTACGCGTGGATCAGACTGAGCCGTACCCCCCGCATCGTCTCGATCACCAGCGCGCCGCTTTCATCATCTGATGCGCCGGCGCGCTTCTTCACGTGTGGCAACGCACCGAGAATCCGCAGCCCCATGTCGGTCGTCACTTGCGCCGGATACCGGACCCGCGGATCGAACCGATCGATCACCACCGCGCCGACCACCCCGAACCCCAATCCCGCGAACAGACCCATGATCAACAGCCGCACCGCCGTGTTCTTGACGGGCGTCTCCGGCGCGACCGCGGCGTCGAGCACGCGCACGTCGGCGATACTGCTCGCTTCCGCCAGCCGCGCCTCGCTGTACCGCTGTTGCACGCTGGTAAACAGGTTCTCGGCAATGCTGACGTCGCGACGCAGCCGCGCGTCCTCGATCGCCCGCTGCGGAATTCCCTGCAGCTCGCGCCCTCCGGTCTCGAGCTGCGACGCGAGCCCGCGCCGCTGCGTCCCGAGCTCGGCGAGGAGGCCCCGGATCAGGCCGGGGATGGTCTGGTGTTCCAGCTCATCGATGTCCGTCGTCACGCGCCGCACGGCAGGATGGTCGTCGGTGTAGCGGTACAACAGCGCTCGGCGATCCGCCCGTTTCGTGGTAAGCTCGCTCAGCGCCCTGGTGAGATCTGCCGACCCCTGCACGGCGCCAATGGCGGCGAGGCGCTCGGAGAAGCCCAGGGAATCCGGGCCCTGGGCCAGCAGCTGCGCGAGCGCATCCTGATCGCGCCGCAGCTGGTCTTCCTGGACTCGGCGAGTCAAGAACTCGCTCACCGGCGACGTCCGGGTCGCGGTCCCGGCGACTCCTCGAGGGCCCGTTCGGCCTTGTGGAGGTTGGCCTCCGCTGCCTGCAGCTGTTCGTTCAGCAGCCGCGACAGTTCGGTCACCTTGACGCGTTTCATGTCCGTGGCGACGGCGACGTAGCGGTCCGCCACGGCGTTGACGGTCGCAGCCGCATCCGTACCGTTCGGACTGGTGAGCGCCACGCGCAGAAAGTTGCCGCTCAGGTCGAGCGTCACGTTCAGATTATCGGCCAACTTCTTGGCGGCGTCCCGCAGCGGACTCACGACGAACCGGACCTCGCGCCCGGGCGTCAGGACCGCCGTGGTCGGCGTCCAGATGAACCCGAGCGTTCGTCCCACCGGACTGCCGACGGCACCCTGTTCGAGCTCGGTTCCGTCCTCGCGCTGCAGATGGAACGTCTGGCCGTCGTG
>QHWF01000970.1:931-1936 GCA_003222455.1 Acidobacteriota bacterium | reverse complement strand
ACATCATGCACGAGCTCGATGGCTCGGCGAACGCCCCATATCCTCCGCTGCGAACCGCACAGATCGGAAAGGCGTATCTGCAGAAGCTCGGTTACACATTCCGCGACGGCGAGCGCAGCCGATGAAGTTCACGGGCGGCAAAAGACACTCTCCGCGTCCTCCGCGTCCTCCGTGGTGGAAGGCGTTGGTCGTGTTGCCATTCGTCATCGCAACGGTGCGTGGACAACCTGCCCGGAAGCCGGCATACACCACCTGGAGCGAGTACGGCGGCGCGTCCGACTCCATGCAGTACTCCGCGCTGACCCAGATCAACAAGGCCAACGTGAGTCGGCTGGAACAGGCGTGGTTCTTCCCGGTACCTGACAAGAAAGGAAATTTCGGCTTCAATCCGATTGTCGTGGACGGCGTGATGTATCTGCTTGGCCCTTCGAATGCCATCGTTGCCGCCGACGCCGTCACCGGCAAGCGGCTCTGGGCGCATGTCGTCGAAGACGGAACGCCAGGCAATCGCGGCATCACGTACTGGCAAAGCAAGGATCGGATGGACCGCCGGCTCATCTTCGGCGCCGGCGGCACGCTGCGGGAGATCGACGCGCGCACCGGCGAACCGATCACGACATTCGGCACCAACGGCCGCGTGGACATGCGGGCGGGACCCGTCCGGCCGCTGGGCGGCCCGAGCGCGACGCCGGGACGCGTCTTCGAGAACCTGTTCATTACTGGATCACAAACCGGCGAAGCGTACGGTTCGACGCCCGGCGATCTTCGCGCCTTCGACGTCGTCACGGGCGCCCTCGTGTGGACGTTCCACACCATTCCGTATCCGGGCGAGTACGGATACGACACGTGGCCCGAAACCGCATGGAAGTGGGCCGGCGGCGTGAACACCTGGGGCGAGATTTCGATCGACGAAAGGCGCGGCATCGCCTACTTCCCGCTCGGTTCGCCGACGCACGACCTGTTTGGCGGCGACCGGAAGGGCGCGAACCTTTTCGGCAATGCGCT
>QHWF01000970.1:0-858 GCA_003222455.1 Acidobacteriota bacterium | reverse complement strand
GACCTGACGACCGCCCCGAAGCTGCTGACGGTTCGCCACAACGGCGCCGCGACTGACGTGGTGGCGCAGGCGACGAAATTCGGACTGCTGTATGTGTTCGACCGCGTAACCGGCACACCGCTCTGGCCGGTCGAGGAGCGACCGGTTCCGAAAAGCGACGTGCCGGGAGAAGAGTCGTGGCCGACGCAGCCCTTCCCCACCAATCCGCCTCCATACGCGCGCCTGACATTCAGCATCGACGACATCAACCCCCACCTGGACGATGCCGAACGGGAGCGGCTGCGAGGCGTGTTGACAAAGGCTCGCAATGAAGGCGTGTTCACCCCGCAAACGCTGACGCGCGATCAGATTTCGATCCCTGGAGAGCTGGGCGGCTCGAACTGGGCGGGAGCGGCAGCCGATCCGACGACCGGTATGCTGTACGTGCGGACGGCGGATCAACCGGCGATTCACAGGCTGCACGAATACGCGGCGAACGCGGCGACTGCGACCGGCAGCGCACCGCCTCCGGGTCCGCCTCGCCCGCCACTTCCCGAGATTGCCGGGGTCACCCGGTATTCGGCCCCTCTCGGGCTGATGTTTCGCGCCAGAAACGGCCTGCCTGCGATCAGCCCGCCGTGGTCTGAAATCGTCGCCTACGATCTGAATGAGGGCACGATCAAATGGCGAGCGCCGCTCGGCAGCGTGCGCGCGCTCGTCGAAAAGGGCATCACGAACACGGGCAACGCGCAGCGCGTGCACCGCAACGGTCCGGTCGTGACCGCCGGCGGACTCATCTTCATCGGCACGAACGCCGACGGCACGGTTCGCGCCTTCGACAAGGACACCGGCAAGGTCCTGTGGGAGCGCCGGCTGGAC
>QHWF01000224.1 GCA_003222455.1 Acidobacteriota bacterium | reverse complement strand
GGCAGCCATCGCCTCGACCTGGACCACCCCGAAGGCCTCCGTGCGTGCAAACGACGGCAGCACGAAGGCCTCACACGCCTGGTAATACGCCGGCAGCTGCTCGTCGGCGACGTCCCCGGCGAACTGCACGCGGTCGCCAAGATCAAGGTCCGCAGCCAGCTGCCGTAACTCGGCCTCGAGCGGTCCGACGCCGACGATGACGATCGTGCCGCGCCACTCGCGCGCCGCCTGCAACAGCACCTCGAGGCCTTTGTAGTACACGAGACGGCCGACGAAGAGCAGACGGGGCCCCGGGATGCGCGCGCGGATCGTTTCAATCTGGCTGCGGCGCTCCGGATCGTCTCGCCGGTAGCGGCTGAGATCGATGCCGAATGGAATGATCGCGGTATGGCGCGCGCGCCGGACGAGGGGTGACTCCGCGGCCAGGATCGGGCTCGACGCAATGACGCAGTCAGCGCGGCGATACAGCATCCGCTGGCACCGCCCGTATGTCGGCTGCGCCCACCACGGCCTCACGATATCGCTGTGGTGCCAGATGACGAGACGCCTCGATGGTGTGCGCAGCCACAGCGCCGTCGCGGCAATCGGGTTCGGCTCGTGGAGGACGATACAGTCGGCGGGATGCGTCCACACGTGCCACGGCAGCGACGGGCAGAGCGACACCGACGCGGCCTCGCCATACGCGGCCGCGCGGACGACGTTGACGTCGCCGCAGCGCTCGCGCACCGTCCTCCGCGCATCGTTGGCAACAACGACGTGGACGTCCCATTCGCGGGACGTCCCGTTGCAGAGATCGCCGATCACGGTCTCCATGCCGCCACGCACCGGCGGATAGAACTTCGCGGCGTGAACGACTCTTATCTTCACACCGCGACCTTCAGAGACCGGCGCGATTCCGCCAGCGACAGATAGACACCGGCCATCGAGGCAGCGAACGCCTGCCACGTGAACTGCGCCGCGCGCCGCCGCGCATGGGCGCGACGCACCTCCGATTGCGCAGGCGCCTCGCGCCGTTCCGTGAGCAGGGTCGCGACCGTCTCGCGCCAGTGCTCGACGTCACCGACCGGGCAGTACCTGACCGCGTCTCCGCCCACTTCGCGCAGCGCGGCGAGATCGCTCGCCACCACGGGCGTCCCGCATGCCATGGCCTCGATCAGTGGCAGGCCGAATCCTTCGCGCTCGGAGGGCTGCAGGACAATCGCGGCGCGACGATAGAGTGCGGCAAGCGTCGGCTCGTCGACGTCGTCGAGGCACACCACATGGTCGGCGAGGCCGAGCGTCCGGGACAGACGCTGTTGATCGGCCGTGAGCGGATCGCCGATCCGGATCAGACGCACCACTGGCATGCGGGCGCGAACCGCCGCCGCAATGCGCAGCAGCACGTCGATGCGCTTGCGCGCCGCCGTGCTGCCGACGTGCAGGATTTCCACCGCGCCAGGCGGGGATTGCACGAGCCGCGCGGCCGCGCGATCGGCGGCGGCGGCGGGCTGCACCGTGAACACGTCGTGGACGCCGAGCGGCGCGACCACCAGCCGATCCTCCCGCACGAGCCCACGCGAAACCAGCTCGTCCCGGATGGCGGCGGTATCGCACGTCACGCGGGCGGCGCGCCGCAGGCCGGCGAGAATCCTGCGCGTCACCGCCTGAAACGCCGCCGACCGTCGATCCTCGACCGGCGCCAGCACCGACCGGAACGCGTCGAGATCATGACAGGTGACCACCGTTCGCTCCGCCGGCAGCGCGTGTGCGAGTTGCGCATAGCTGTGATCGACGATGTGAAAGACGTCATGATCGTTCACCGCCCGGCCGACGCTGCGCGGATAATCCCAGAATCGATTCAGGAAACGATCGGCGTTCACGGCCGGCCGCGTGCGACCGCCCAGCGACACCGGCACGCGCGTGAACCGCCGGGAAAACGGCGGGCACAGCAGCGTCGCCGTCACGGCGCCGGCATGCGACTGCTGCAGGTGCCGGTACAGCATCGAGGCGACCCGGTCCATGCTCGGCCACCGCTCTTCACGGAAATCGCCGCAGATGCCCACCCGGACGGCCCTCATCGCATCAGCTCGCAGAAAAAATCGGCATGCTGCCGGGCCACGATCGGCCAGGCATAGGTCGAGACGGCGCGGTCGCGGCCGCGCCGCGAGAGATCGGCCCGTCGATCGGGATCGGCCAGCAGCGCACTGATTGTGCGCACCCACGCGTCGAGATCGTGCTCCTCGATGACGATGCCGGCATCGGCCACGACATGCGGAATCTCGCCGCTGCTCGAGGCCAGCACCGGCACGCCGCACGAAAACGCCTCGATGAGCATCCGGCCGAATTGCTCGCGCCACCGGCCGGTCGTCTGACTCGGCGCGCACAGCAGATCCATGGCATTGAGGTACGCAGGGACCTCTTGGTGTGAGGCCGCTCGCTGCACGCGGACGCGGTCGCCGTGCCGGCGGCTCCACGTCCGCAACGCCGAGTCGAGCGGACCCGAGCCGACGAACAACGCCCGCCATGGCGTCTCGATCCGATCGAGGGCATCCATCAGCAGGGTCAGACCCTTCTCCGGCACGAAACGACCCAGGAACCCGATCACCGGAGCGGCGTCCGTCCACCCGAATGTCTGCCGGATGCGAGCGCGCTGCCCGGGATCGGGCCTGAAGCCATCGACGTCCACACCGGGCGGGATGGTGCGGGCGGGCTGCTGCCACCCGCGCGCTTCGAGCACATGACGCGCCGTGTGGCCGAACGCAATCACGCCATCCGCGCGGCGCATCGCCGACCGCTCAATCCAGTTGAACGGCGGCGGATATCGTTTGACGATGTTCTGAAAGGTCGCAAAGACCAGCGGCACGCGCAGCGCCGCAGCGCGAGCGATCTGCCCCGACGCCGCGACGTACGGCTCTTCCCAGCAGTGCACGACGTCCCAGGGCTCCCGCAGCAGCCGTGTCACAGCGCTCCCGTACAGCATCGTATGGACGCGGTTGCTGAAGTGCACGGGAACGGGAACGACCTGGCACCGCTCCTCCGCGTGGCTCGTCGTCGAGTGCCACTCGAAATCGCCGCGAAAATGCAATGGCGCGACGACCGTCACCTCCCACTCGCCGAGGCGCGCGAGCTCCTGCGGCAGACGGCGGTTCAGCTCGACGCAATAGGAATGGCTGATCGTCAGCACGCGCCGACGAGGCCATCGTGTCCGGCCGGTCACGACGTGCGGATCAGGCATGCGCAAGGACCTGGTTTCCATGCAGTGCACGTTCGTACACGCTGAGCGTCGCGGTGGCCGTGCGCGTCCAGCTCATCTCGCGCACGCGCCGGAAGGCGGCGTCGGCAAGACGAGTGCGTAAGGTTGTGTCGGCGAGCATCCGCGCGATCGCAGCGGCGAGGGCCGCGGCGTTCCGAGGCGGAACGGTCAACCCGGTTTCTTCGTGGCGGACCAGGCTCATCGCACACCCGACTGGCGTGCACACCACCGGCAGCCGCTGCGTCATCGCTTCGAGCAGCACCATGCCGAATCCTTCATACGACGAAGGAAACGCCATCACGTCGTGCGCGCGGTACGCGGTCATGACCTCCTCTTCGGGAAGGCGGTCGATCACGGTCACCAACGATCGCGCCCCGGGTGCAAATGCCGGCAGGATCGATTCCGCCGGCAGGCCGCCGCCGAGCACGGTGAGGCTGGCGTGTGCGCCGCCCGCGACGAGCTGTGAAAACGCCGACGCGAGATAGTGCACGCCTTTCATCGCGTCCCAGCTGCCGCAGAACAGGATGCCACGGCCGCGCGGATGGTGGGCGGGCGGCACGTCCCTCAGAAAGCGCGCCGACACGCCGTGCGGCACCAGATCGATCGACCGTTCGTGCTTCCATCCTCTGGCCAGCGCAAACGCGCGATCCTCTTCGTTCAGCAGGATGAGCCGATCGGCCACACGCGCGGCAGCGGCCACCTGCGACAGCCGCACAGCCGGATACCACCAGCGGCGCGTCCACGGCTTCTGCAGCAGTCCGGCCTGGTGATCGTCGAGCATGCGGCGATAGTTCAGATGCTCGAGTCCATTCGATCGCGCGATGACGGCGGCGCCACCGAACATCCCCACGCGGCGGAGCACGCCGACCCAGAGCCCCTCCGCACTGGCAATGTCGACGACGTCGTAGGGCCCGTTCCGAAGAAAGATGCGCCGGACGGCCGCCAGGGCGGCAATCGGTTCCAGTCCCCACCGGAGCCAGCGGTGTCGCGGCGACGCGCCGAGATCGTCGGCAAGGAGCACGTCGCAGTCGTGGCCGAGCAGGCGGAACTCTTCCTGCAGCTTCAGCAGCACCTTCGTGGACCCGAGCCGCGCGTCGCGCGGATAGTCACCGACCAGTAAGATGCGCATAAGACTGGCGGTCAGCCGCGAGAAGCGGTTCGAGTCGATCCAGGTGGCGGTCGAGCGACATCTCCCGCGCTGTCGCGAGCGCCCGCGTCCGCATGGCCACGAGCGCCGCCGGATGACGAAAAGCATCGACGAGCACGTCGGCAAAGCGAGACGCGCGCGGAGGATCCGCGGGCACGAGGTAACCGGTCTCGCTGGAAAGCCACTCGCGCACGCCGCCGACGTCGAAGGCAATCGCGGGAACGCCGAGCGCCGCCGCTTCGAGTCCGACCAGGCCGAACGGTTCGGGCCACGTGCTCGGCAGCGCGAGCAACGTCGCGCCGCGCACCCAGTCCCAGCGCTCGTCACCTTTCAGCCAGCCGCAGAACGTCGCATCGACACCGAGCCTGGTGGCGAGCCGCTCGCAGGGCGTGCGCTGCGGACCGTCGCCGATGACCACCAGCGCGATCGCCGATCCAAGACGCGACGAGGCGCCGGCAACCGCCCGGATGAGGACATCGACGCCCTTGAGCACGGTCATCCGGCCGAGAAACACCACCGATCGACGATCGAGCCCCACGTCCGCCGGTCGCGGCGTCCGATCGTGTGTGGGAAACAACGGGTTCACGTCGATGCGTCCGGGATCGATCCCGTTGCGTACGTACTCGCGCTTCATATGAGCGCTGGCGACGACAATCGAGCGGTAACGCGCAAAGAGGCCGCGCTGCCGGGTCGCCCAGCGATACTGATCCACGAATCTGCCGGGGCTCAACTGACCGCAATGGCGTGGGCCATACAGCGCCAGGCACGCCGGACCGAATGCGCGCTCGCACGGCTGCACCATCGGGAACCGGTGCTGCTTCTGCCCCCCGATGCACGTGCCCAGATAGCCGTGCATGAACTTGACGACCGGCCAGCGGTCTGCAAGCTGGCGATCGATGTCCAGGCGATCCATGTTGTGTGAAAAGCAGACGTCAGGGCCCCAATGGTGTACCGCCGCGAGCGTTGTCTCGATGCCGCCATGCGCGACGCTGAATCGAGGGAACCGATACGTTGCCGCCGCGGCGAACGCCGCGGGCTGCCCGTCGCGGTGAAGCATCGCCACGGCGTGACCGCGCGCGGCGAGACCGCTCGTCACCCGATCGAGGTAGCTCTGCACGCCGCCCGCGTCGCCGAACCCGTCGTTCGCGATCAGTATGCGCATTGAACCGTCAGGAGCGTGTAAAGAATGTAATCCTTAGCGGCCTTCGCGGCCTTTGCGTTCCCTCGTGGTCTTTAGTCGGCACGCTCCCAGCAGGCTGCTGAAAAACGCAGCCTGAAGTGAAAAGTCAAAACAGAAAAGTTAAAAGCAGGCGGAAAATCGCATTTTTCTGTTTTATCTTTTCAGTTTTAACTTCAGGTCGGCCCTTTTTCAGCGACCTGCCAGCGCTCTCGCTCCGCAGTACGGCTATCGTGTGACGCACGTCGAAGCGCGCTTCGTACAACGCGCATGCGCGCGACGACAGCTGTTCGCGCCGCGACCGATCGCGCAGCAGGCGCTCGGCCGACTGCGCCAGGGCTCCCGGATCGCCAGCATCGACAAGATCCACGGCGCCCGACTGCTCCCAGAGCGGCTCGGTCAGCCAGCCCCGGGTGGTGACGATCGGCCGCGCATGCGCCAGCGACACCATTGCGCTCGTGCGGCGGCTGCTGATCCCGTCTGGATATGGCTGCAGCATCAGATCGCACGCGCTGACATGGCGTGAGACGTCGGCGGCGTCGAGGACGCCGGTGCCGTGCATCCGGTGGCGCAGCTGCGGGAAGCGCGCGCCGATCTCGCGCGCCGCGCGATCGCTGTCGCGGCCCAGCAGCAGCACGCGCGCATCGCTGGTCGCCATCAACTGCGCGAGCGCATCATCGAGCA
>QHWF01000272.1 GCA_003222455.1 Acidobacteriota bacterium | reverse complement strand
CCGTGCCGTTGAATGCAAGCGCCCCACCCCCCTGCTGCGACGTCAACCGGTTGAGCGCGTCATAGCTGGCACTCGTCACCGCATCGTCGAGCTGCTCGCTCGTCCGGTTTCCCGCCGGGTGGAATGCGTAGGCGTAGCGTTTCAGTACTGTCGGCGTCGGATCCGTGGTCTGTTTCGTTGCCGCCGTGAGCTGATCGGCGGCGTCATACCCGAACTGGTAGACCGTGGGCGGCGCGCTCTCGGCTTGCTGCTGCCAAGTCAGGATGTTGCCCACCTCGTCGTACGTGTAGTCGAACTTGGACAACGTCGAGCTGTCCGGTTTCAAGTGGTGAATCGTCTGCAACCGTCGATCGCCGGCGGTGTCCAAATAGGTGTAGCGGCTGGCCTGCCCGTTGGGGTACGTGACCGACGCGAGCCGCGCCGTCACCCCGTCGTACCCGTACCCAAACGTCCCCAGGACGTTGGTCTCCGTCGTCACACGCCCCAGCGCATCGTACGCCTGGGTGGCCGCCACAGCGTTGATCGCCCGGCTGACGACGCGCCCCAATTCGTCGTATTGATAGGTGATCGTGTCGTTGGTGAGCGGACCGTCCACGCTCGCCATCCGCGTCGCTCCCAAGACGCCGGACGGACGATAGGTGTAGGCCGTCGAGCCCGTCCCGTCGACCATTGTCGCGAGGCGCGCGTACATCGGGTCGTATGTGTAGCTGACCGACGGCGTCGCGATCGTCGCGTTCGTGTACGCAATCTGCTGCGGGCTGTCGTCGAGATTATAAGTGGAGGTCGTGACCTGGCCTTTCGGATCGGTCACCGTCTTCAGGCGGTTGGTCGTCGACTCGTACACGTACTGCGTCGCCGTCGTGCCGTCCGCCCGCACTTCGCGGGTCACCCGCGCCTGCACATCTCGCTCCCACGTGGTCGTCTGAGCACCTGGCCGAACGCGTTGTAGGTGACGGCCGTCGTCTGGCCCGCCGCGTCACTCACCGTTTGCGGCTGGTGCAGCGCGGTGTAGCTCGCGAACGTGCCGAGGAGATCGGTCACACCGGGCGAGGTTTGACGCGTCTCGACCAGGTCGATGCCGTTCGCTGCGTACACAGACGTGGTCTGCCGGCCGAGTGGATCGGTCCGCGTCGTCGCCTGGCCCTGCGCGTTGTAGGTCGCCTGCGCGATCTGCGAGGTCCCATCATCGAGCACGCGCGCCACTTTCGTCGGGTGCGTCCAGGACCCCACGTAGCTCCCGGTCGTATTCTGATCCGCGTACGCGTACCAGACTCGGTTCTCGAGCGGGCGTTTGATGCTGTGCGGCACCGAGGTCGACCAGGCGTGGCCGAAGAAGACCGGCGTGTAGCTCTGGTAGAGGTACAGCAGCCAGTGCGTGATCGTCGCCTTCGAGACATCCCCTGGGTAGAGCGCCATCGCGCGTCTGTCCCAGTAGAGGCTGTTGTAATGATCGAGGTTCTGGTTGTACGCCGCAAAGCCTGTCGGGACCTGATTGGCCGGCGCCGTCGCGGCCAGGGCGGTGGTCGACCACCGGAACTCCACGCGCTCGGTCCCGCCCAGCGGGTCGGTCGCTTGAATGAAGCGCTGCGAGTTGGTCTGGCTCGGGTCGGTCCCGTGGGTGAACCGCGTCGTGTTATAGAGGGGTGACGTGTCACCTGTTCTCGGCCGGTGCGCCAGCACCGCCCGGCGTCGCGCCGCTGCGTCAGCCGCGCTGGTCAAGGCTTTGGCAAACGAGCGCAAGGCTATACCTCGTGCCGCGCGGCGGGCCGTGCGGCACGATCTACTACTACCGCGACCTTCGTGGGCGACCTGAATGCGTGAGCTTGCGAGTTCCGACCGGTTTGCCGAGATTTGTGCGCCGAGCTGAAGGACGTGGTGCTCGCGTCGAAAGCTCCCGCAGCAGCGCACTCGCTTGCTCCTGGTCAAATTCGCTGACGTGATCCGACGCCAGAACTCTCTTGAGATACCTCCTGGCCTGCGTCAAACGTCTGCCGGCGTCTACGTAGACCTTGGCGATCTCCAAGGCGCTACCATCGTTTCCTAGCTTGACGGCGCGCTTGAACCATTCGACAGCCTGAGTTAGCTGCCCGCGATCACGTAAGATCGTCGCGATGTTATTGGCCCCACTTGAATCACCATTGGCGTATGCTCGACGGTACCAGTGCAGCGCTTTCAGACGGTTTCTTGCAGTGCCAATTCCTCGGTCAAAGAAGTATCCGACGTTTAGCTGAGCAATCGAATTCCCGCGTTTCGCCAGGGACAAGAAGAGTCGAAACGCACGTCCATCGTTGCCGCGATCCCAATAAGCCGATGCTTGTCTGAGTTGGTCGTCAATCGATAGTTTTCGCGTGATGCCCGTTTTCATAGTTACCTATTGATGTTCCATTAGGGAGAGATTGTCTGCTCAAGCATGACGATCCCAACGGAATCCTTCACGCTTGAGGAGCCAGTCCTTCCGATTGAGCCTATCGCGCAGCGCACATCGCGGCAGGAAGGCATAGTTCCGGCTGAAGAACACAGATCGTCAACAGCGCTCCCGTTGTCGCGAGTGGCGGCAGCCACGGTGGCACCGTCCAAGTATCGTCCAGCTTGTGACCATCATTTGATGGTGGTTTGGGCTGCGGTTTAGGCGGATGTTTTTCATTCCAATAGTCTTCAAATTCCTTTGTCGACGGCTTTCTTACATCTTTGCCATCAGGATCCTTACTCTTTACCCAGCCTGGCCTCTGGGGATCTGGGCTCCACTTCTTCCAGGGATTATCGGCTCCGGTGTTTCTGGTGCGCCCCCGCTCGCCCTTACCTTGAGCGAGACCAAGAGCATCATCCCAGACAACGGGATTGCCCATCACATACGCGTATAGGTTCAGACCGCCGTCCAAGCCGATTGGATCTTCCGAAATCCATCGCCCCAGACTGCCGTCGTATGGTCGAAACGGCGCGAGCGTCAGGCCACTCGGAGTGTGCTGAAAATGACCGGTATATCCTTCGTCGGCGTCTTTGTCGCCGGACACTTTTGTCCGTCGTCCCCACGCGTCGTAGCCGTACCGCGCGCGCACCGCGCCCGTGCTGTCGACAAGCTCGCGCACACTGCCCAAATGATCGCGGGTGTAGAAATACGCGGTCCCGGTGTCCTGGACGCCTTCGGCAAAGTACCGCTTCAGCACCGTACCACTGCTATCACGCGCTTCACAGATCGCCAGGTCACACCAGATAAACTTCGTGTCGCTCGTCGTCGAGCCGTTGTCGGCTTCAATGATCTCCACGCGGCGACTGAGGCCGTCATAGGTGTAGGTGCTCACGTGCGTCCCGATCGTGACGGCGACCAACCGGTTCTCCGCATCCCACTCGAATGTTCTGATCCCGTCGCTGGTCAGATTCCCATTCGCGTCGTACGTGAACACGCTGCTGGCACTCGCCTGGTCCACCTCATAGGTCGCCGTGCTCTGATTGCCGCTCCCATCCGTCGCCGCAATGACGACTGTCGTCGTCCCATTCGGCGCCGGCACCGACCCGCTGAAACGGTTGTTCGAGTCCACGGTGACCGGCTTGCCCTGGATGGTGACCGACGCAGGCTCGCTCACCGTGCCGTTGAACACGAGCGCTCCGCCCCCCTGCTGCGACCCCAACCGGTTGAGCGCATCATGGTTCGCGCTCGTCACGGCATCATCAATCTGTTCGCTGGTTCGGTTGCCGGCCCGATCGAAGGCGTAGGCGTACCGTTTCAGGACTGTCGGCGTCGGATCCGTGGTCTGTTGCGTCGCCGCGGTGAGCTCATCGGCTAGGTCGTACCCAAACTGCTGCACGGTCGCCGCGGCGCTGTCGGCCTGCTGCCTCCAGGTCTGAATGTTGCCAACTACGTCGTAGGTGTAGTCGAACTTCGACAGCGTCGAGGCGTCGGCCTTCTGGTGGTGAATCGTCTGCAGCCGTCGATCGCCGGTGTTGCCGAAGTAGCTGTAGCTCGTCGTCTGGCCGTTCGGATAGGTCGTCGTGTCGACGCGGCCGGTGGCGCCGACGTACGTGTACGCGAATGCCCCGAGCGGGTTCGTCTCGCTCACCGGACGGCCCAGCCCGTCGTAAGTGAGCGTCAGACCGACGCCGTCGATCGCCCGGCCCGTGGCGCGACCGAGCTCGTCGTAGTCGTAGGTCAGCGTGTCATTCGTCAGGGGGCCGTCGACGCTGGCGACCTGCGTCGCGCCCAGGGCGCCGACCGCCTTGTACGCATAGGCCGTCGTGCCGGTGCCGTCCACCATCGTTGCCAGCCGCGCATAGGTCGGGTCGTAGGTGAAGCTCACCGTCGGCGTGGGGTGCTCGGCGTTGGTGTAGGCGACCTGCGTGAGCGCGTCATCGAGCGCGTACGTGTAGGTGCTCACCTGACCTTTGGGATCGGTCACCGTCCTGGGACGGCTCGTCGTGCTCTCGTACGTGGAAACGGTCGCCGTCGTGCCATCCGCCCGCACTTCCCGCGTGATGCGGTTCTCGGCGTCCCGCTCCCATGTGGTCGCCTGGCCCTTCGCGTCGATCAGCTTGTCCAAGGTGCCGCACGGGCACCACAGCTGGGTCACGGTCCGACCCAGGGGATCACGGATCGCAGTGAGGTGACGCACCGGATTGTAGAACAGTCGTGTCACGCGCGCGAGCCGATCCCGGCGTTGCTCGGCATCGAGCCGGTTGTAGACCACGCTGTCGTACGTCCCGTCCGGATACGTCACGCGCGTCAGCCGATCGAGCGCGTCGAAGTCTCGCGTCAGGACGTACCCATCGGCGTCGGTCGCCGTCCGGCGGCGGCCATACGCGTCGTAGGTGAACGTCGTGCTGGCTCCCGACACCGGGCCGGTCACGCTGAGGAGATAGCCGTTCGCATCGTAGGCCGACGTCGTCGTCTCGCTTTTCGGATTGGTGACAGTCAACACCTGGCCGGCGGGATTGTAGGTGGCGGTGGTGGTTTGTCCCGCGGCGTCGGTCATCGTCTGGGGCCGGTGCTGTGGCGTGTAATTGCTGAAGCTCGCCAACAGGTCGTTGAGGCCAGAGCTGGTCTGGCGCACTTCGAGCAGATCAAGGCCATTCCCCGCGTAGGTCAGCGTCTGCTGCCGGCCGAGCGGATCCGTGCGCTGCGTGACGTTCCCCATGCTGTTGTACGCCGCCTGCCAAACCTGCGAACTGCCGTCGTCGAGGACGCGTGCTACTTTCGTCGGGCGCGTCCAGGACCCCACGTAGCTCCCGATCGTATTCTGATCCGCGTAGGCGTACCAGACCCGGTTCTCGAGCGGGCGCTTGATGCTGTGCGGCACCGAGGTCGACCAGGCGTGCCCGAAGAAGATCGGCGTGTAGCTCTGGTAGAGGTACAGCAGCCAGTGCGTGATCGTCGCCTTCGAGACATCCCCTGGGTAGAGCGCCATCGCGCGTTTGTCCCAGTAGAGGCTGTTGTAGTGATCCAGATTGTTGTTGTACGGGCTGAATCCGGCCGGCACCTGGAAGGCAGCAATCGAGCACGTGCGCAACGGCAACATCGAGGCGACTGCGCTCGAGGTCGGGTACGGGAGCAAGAAGAATTTCTATCGCGCGTTCCGGCGGGTCACCGGGTTGACGCTGGCGGCGTTCCGGCGTCTCTCGCACGAGCGCGCGTTTCAGAAGTACGACGACATACTTGGGCCACAGAGAACACAAAGACACAGAGAAGAACACGCTTCAGGTAGCTCGCTCGACGGCGCCGCGCAGCGGCGGGCGAGGCGTGCAAACGGCAAACGAACGACCACTGGACCGTGGCTCGGTCGTTCGTTTGCGGTTGCGCGCCTCACGGCTCGGCCTGCGGTGCAGGCCGCCCGCGTCGAGCGCTCTGTGTCTCAGTGTCTCCGTGGCTTGTCCAAATCAATACGTCGGCGTAATACGAAATCCTGTGCTAAGCCGGACACTACAGCGACACCGACAGTCCGGCTCAGGCCGGACACCACGAGAGACACGAACAGTCCGGCTCGAGCCGGACACAACCGGAGACACGCACAAGCACACTCTCGAAGTTGACTGATCAGGGATAACCGCGTATCGTCCGCTCGAGGTCAGGCGCATGCGCAAACACGTTGAGAAAGTCGTTAGGGAACGTCTGAAACAGAAAAACACAGTCAGGAACGTTCAGCTGTTTGTGCTGTTTCTACTCGCCGTTGCCGCGGCGGTACCGTTATCCGTCATTGCTCAGCAGGCCTACCCACCGAACGGATCGACCTTTCCCACCGTGACGCTGAACGGAAGTCCAGCGACCCAGCAGCCGGCTCCCAATCCCCCGAATCAGCAGTCCAATTGGAACACGCAACTGGCAG
>QHWF01000271.1 GCA_003222455.1 Acidobacteriota bacterium | reverse complement strand
TACGTCGATACGCTGCGCGCCAGCGCCGACATTGCGGACAAGCGCGATCGCAACCGTCCGGCGGGTTCAGGGCCGGCGCTGCAGGCCGAAGTCGATCGCGAGCAACGGCTCATCAACGAGGCGATCAGAGCGGATTCGCTCAAGCGGTGGACCGATCGCGAGTTCACGGACGCATCGGCCGCAGTCAGCGGGTTCGCGCGAGATCG
>QHWF01000270.1 GCA_003222455.1 Acidobacteriota bacterium | reverse complement strand
CAAATCGAGCCGATCTCAGGCGCCTCCTACAGTACGGCGGCGGGCGCCGCGGGCGTGCTCTGGCCGCGTTCCATCTTCGTGCTGGTCAGCGATGATGGCCAGCGATTTTTTCCGGCAGGCGATCTCGCCGCACAGGCGGCCGACCGGCCGGCAACCGGCTACGCAACGTTCCGATTTGCGAGGATCGATTTCAGGACGCATGGCCGGTACGTTGCGTTCATCGTCGATCCGACCGGGTCGTACACGTTCTGCGATGAGATCGAGGTCCTCTCGGGCGACCCTGGATGGCTGCGCACACCGGTCAGCGGCGAATCGACGTCCGACCTCCAGAGGTTCTTCGTCGACGCACGCACGCGAGTCGCGATTGCGCGGCGTCTCGCCGCGGATGTTGGAACAGTTCGCCGTGAGCTCGAGTCGTCTTTGCAGATCAGTGCGGCTGTGCGCGCTCGCCTGGTGCCCGAGCTGGCGGCTGCAGAAAACGAAGTGGATGCGATTCCAGCCCCTCCGCACGACTCGTTCAGAGCGGTGTTGCCGCTGAATGCCACGCACACGAGGATTTTTGCCGTCCATGGCCAGGCGGCGCAGGCGCGCGGACTGCCCCCGCTGTCGGCTTGGGTCGTCAATCCATGGGACTTCGTGCGCCCCTTCGATGAACCGCCAGCTGGCGCTGATGGCCCTGGAACGCTGTCGATTTCCGCCATGAGCGGCGAAACGCGATCGGGCGCGATCAACTTCTCCAATGCGACCGGACGATCGATGAAAGTGGCGCTCGATGTTGACGCTGGCACAGCCGGTTCGGACCTGAGGCTGTACGAAGCGATCTGGACCGATACGCGGGAACTGACGCCGGTGGCCGATGCGCTGGTGCCGTTGCGCGAAGGTCCCGCTTTCGATGTTCCGGCCGGGATGACGAGGCAACTCTGGATCACCTTCACACCGTCAGATCGCGAAACGGGTACCTCACGCGGCCGTCTTCGAGCCACGTCAGATGGCGGCATCAGCGTGAGCATCCCTCTCGAGTTGCGCGTCCTGTCGGGATCGTTTCCTGCTCGTCCGACGCTGCACCTGGGAGGATGGGACTACACGGACGGCGATCAGGTTTACGGGCTGACGCCGAACAACCGCGACGCGCTGATCCGACAGCTTCGGCTGTTGAACGTCGACTCGCCATGGGCGAGACGCGCGATGCTGCCCGGCACCTACGATGGAGCCGGTCATTTGAAGACGGCTCCCGATACGTCGATTTTCGACCAGTGGGTCTCGAGTTGGCCGGACGCGAACCGCTACATGATCTTCGTGAACGCCAGCGATTCGCTCGGCGGGGTTCCGGTCACGGACGCACGCTTTCCAACAGCCGCCGCAGACTGGATCAAATTCTGGGCGACACATGCCGCGCGGCTCGGCGTACAGCCGTCGCAACTGGTGCTGCTGCTGGTCGACGAACCCCACTTACCGAGTCAGGACGAACGCGTCGTCACCTGGGCACGGGCCATCAAGGCGGGAGAGCCGCGCGTTCGTATCTGGGAGGATCCCACCTACACCGATCCGGCGGCGTCCCTGCCACAGCTGCTGGGTGTAGCCGATCTGCTGGCCCTGAAGCGGTCGTTGATGCTGGAGGAAGGTGCGCGATTCGTGGATTTCTATCGTCAGCGCCGTGCTCGCGGTCAGGGCCTCGATGTGTATGGCGCATCAGGTCCTGCCCGGTTGCTCGACCCTTACACCTACTATCGCCTTCAGGCATGGGTGTGCGCCGATATCGGCGCGGGCGGCAGCTTCTTCTGGTCGTTCGTGGACGATGGCGACGGCAGCTCGTGGAACGAGTACGCCGCGAAGAAGACCCTCTACAGTCCGTTCTTTTTTTCGAGCGACGATGTGACCATCTCGAAGCACACCGAAGCGATTCGCGAAGGAGTCGAGGATTTCGAGTATCTCGCGATGCTTCGCGATCGGGTGACGCTTCTCAGCCGAACCGATCCGAATCGCGCAGGATTATCGCGCGCGATCGCGCTGCTCGACAGCGCCGCCGGCACGGTCCTCGGCGCGTCCGGCGCCACCGACATGGAATGGGTGTCGGACAAGGACCGGCTGTCTGCCGAACGCGTCCGCCTCGCGATTGCCGATCTGCTGGAATTGCTGCGCTAGGAGCGTGTCCGATTATGCGACGCCCCTCATGGAACGCAAAGGCCGCGAAGGCCGCAAAGGAATCCTGGACGTTCTCTAGCTACGACGATCAACGCCGAGTTCGCGGAACCCGCAGAGAAGACGGTTTTGTTCCGGAGCCGCGCATCATTTCGTGGGTTGGCGGCCGCGCTTCCTGTCCAGTCGCACGGTTTCGGGAGGCTGCCCCTCAGACCACATCCTGAATCGTGCCGTCGTCGATCCGAATCGAATCAGATCGCCGTCGACCAGTTCGCGCGGCTCGTCGACTCTCCGGCTCCGGATGAACGTGCCGTTCTTGCTGTCCAGGTCTTCCAGCGTCGCCGAACCGCCGGTCACGACGATCCTGGCGTGACGCCGCGACACGCCGGACTCGTCCAGCCACACCGTGCACTGCGGATCCCGGCCGACGATGTTCTCGCCCTCGGTAAGCGGGAACGTGCGCTCGTTGATCGCGAGCCAGCTCCGGTGCGAGGTGGCCGGCCGGTTTGGCGGCGCCGGTCCCGCCATGTCGACCACGGGCTCGAACGAGAACGCGTAACCCACGCGGTGAACGGTTCGTATGTACGTCGGCGTCCTGGGATCGTCGTCCAGCACGCGCCGGATTTCCGCAACCACGACGTTGAGGGCGGCGTCGCCGACGAAGGTGTCGGGCCAGATCGCCTTGTAGATCTCCTGCTTGTCCACCACATTGGGCCGGCGCTCGAGGAGCATCTTCAACACGTCGAAGGCCTTGGGCGAAAGGTGCACCGGCTGCCCGCCGGCCAGAAGCTCCCTCATACCCGAGTCGAACATGAAGCCGCCGAATGCAACCCTCATGGCGCGCACACCAACAGAATTCTTGGGAATTGCTTAGGACTCTACCAGCGAACGCGAAACATACTAGAGACCACGAAATGCAACCACGAAGTCACGAAGACACGAAGAGCGCACGAAGAATACATTCGTCAAGGGCTCTTCGAAGTTTCGCGTCTGAGAAATGAAAACTCCACCAGAGGACACGGAGGACAGGAGGAAAAATCCTGTTGGTATCAGGATTCGACCTCCGCGTCCTCCGCGTCCTCCGCGGTAATCCCGGGGCCACTCGTGCATGGTGAAACAGGGAAAGGTGCCCGACGGCCGGCAGATCTGGAAAGCGGTGCGGGCCGAGTTGATTCTCAACCTCTATCCGCTGCCGTTCAGCACCCTGGCGCCAAGCGTATATCACGTCTACCTTCATCCTGACGATTTCGATGCGGTTGAAACCGTCTGCCCGCGTATCGTTGCGCAGGTCGAGCGTGCGCTCACGGCCGAAGTCGAGAAGATCAATCGTGGGTTCGAACGTTCGGCGCGCCGCCTCCTGACGCGTTTCCTCGAACGCGACGCGCTCGCGCCGATCGAGATTCCCGCCTCCGGTTGGAGCGTCCACCTGCAAGCCGATCGGAACAGCGAATTGAAACGCGGGTTCCTCGGCATCGTGTCCACGCTTTCGGTTCCGGCGCCTGTCGAATACGGCGGCACGCCGACCACTCGCATCGTGAAGAGCGTGGTCGGCGGCAGGCAACGGACCACGTCCACCGAGCTGCGGGCCGTGCCGCAGTCCGCGTCGACGCCGGCGCACGACAGCGGCGAGCGCGCGCGCCTCACATACGAGGACGACCAGGGGATGCACATCTTCAGCATGCGGAAGGACTCGTTGTCGGTCGGACGCGGCGGCAGCTCCGCCTGGGTGGACGTGCAGGTCATCACCACCTCGAAGGTATCACGCGAGCACTTCCGGCTCCGGCGCGATGCGAGCGGACGGTTCTTCATCCAGGACGTGAGCCTCTGGGGTACCACGGTAAACGGCGAAACGCTGCCCGCCTCGGTCAAGACGGCGGACGGTGTGGCCGGCCCGGGGCCCGAGCGCGAGTTGCCGGGCAGCGCGCGAATCGGCATGGCGGACGTGCTCGTCATGCAGTTCGAGGCCGTGCCGCCAGAGGCCGTGCACCGCCAATGACCTGGTTGTACTGGCTGCACTTCGCGTTTCTCTGTGCGCTCATGGCGGCGGTGGCCTGGCTGCTGTTCCTGGCGCGCCTGAAGGATCATGACTGACGTCGCGATATCGGCGGCGGCTCCGCTGCACGCGGCGTTCTGCACCGATCCCGGCCGCGCGCGCACCAACAACGAGGACCTGCCGCTCGTCGACGTCGATCACGGCGTGTACGGCGTCATCGACGGCGTCGGCGGTCAGGCGGCCGGAGAAATCGCGGCCGGTGTCGCGTTCGACGTCATCCGGCAGCGGCTTGCGCGGCCGCTCGGCACACCGGCCGAGCGGGTGCGCGAAGCCATTGCCATTGCCAACAACGAGATCTTCAGGCGCGCCGACGAGGTGCCCGATCTCCACGGGATGGCCTGTGTCGTCACGCTCGCCATCGTCACGGATCGAGTGTTGACGATCGGGCACGTCGGCGACAGCCGCCTGTACCTGCTGCGCGGCGGCGGCATGCAGAAGCTGACGCACGACCACTCGCCCGTCGGCGAGCGCGAGGACGCGCGCGAGATGAGCGAAATCGACGCCATGCGCCACCCGCGCCGCAACGAAGTCTTTCGCGACGTCGGCAGCGGATACCGCGACAAGGACGATGAAGAATTCGTCGAAGTGATCGAAATGCCGTTTGCGCCCGACTGCGCCATCCTGCTGTGCACCGACGGACTGACCGACATGGTGCCGTCGGCGAGGATCGAGTGGATCATCCGGCAGTACGCCGGCCGGCCCGAGGATGTGGTGAATGCGCTCGTCGGCGCTGCCAACGACGCGGGTGGCAAAGACAACGTCACCGTCGTCTACGCGGAGGCCCCGGCATTTGCGACAGCCTGGCGCGGATCCTGGAGTTCACCCGCAGAAACCCCGGCGGACCCCGGAGCCGACCCCGCCAGGGCTGCAGCGGCGCCGCGCCGCCGTTTCGCTTCGATCGCTCGCGCAATCGTGCGCAGCCGAGCCACCTGGTTTGCCGTTGGCGCCGTGATGGGCATCGTGGCGGCGCTGACCGTGGCCTGGCGAATCGGCGGGACGAAGGTGGACAGCCCACGGACCCTCGTCGTCGGCGGGACGGCGACCGCCGCGTTCTCGCGCATTTCAGATGCGGTGCTGACGGCGCAACCCGGTGATGTGATTCGCGTCGAACCTGGCATCTACCACGAACGTATCGATGTACCTGACGGAGTCGATCTGATTGCCGCGGTAGCCGGGACCGTCACAATCGCGCGGCCGCCGGACGCCGTGGGCGAAGCGGTCGGCATCAGCGCGAACGGTGATGCCAGTGCGCGCATCCAGGGCATTCGCATCGAATCCACGCCAGAGTTGCCTCTTGACGTCGGCATGCGCATCTCCGGGCAGGTCGAGCTGATCGAGGTCAGCGGCCCGATGCGTGCGGGCGTCGACGTGCTGGCGGCTGCGAACTTGAGAGTCCATGGCAGCCGCTTCGCGGTGGCCGGTCCGGCCTTGACCGTCGCCGAGCATGCGCACGCCGTCGTGACGGCCTGCGTCTTTCTCAGGCGCGGTGCCATCTCCGACGCGCCGATCTGGGTGTCGCCCACGGCAGACGTCGCGTTGACGGGCAACGTCTTCGCCGGGTACGCCGCCGATATCGTCAAAGGAGTTTCAGGGGAGACGCTGCGTCAGTTGAAGACGAGCAACTCGGTGTTCGGATCGGAGCTGCCGGCGGGACGGTAGATGCGGTGATTTCACCAGCACGAAAGGTCGAAAACACCAATGTCGTGGCAGGTCGGGATTTACCGGGCGGTTGAAGACAAGCCGTTCGACCATGGACAGTTCGGGACCGTCTGGCGCGCGCGCCGCCTCGGCGACGATGCCAGGGTGGCGCTCAAGCTCGTGCTGCGCGCGAACGGACGCGACCAGATCGACGCGGAACGGCACGGCGCCCTGCTGCAGCAGCAGTTTCACCGAACGCATGGCATGGTGCCGGAGATTTACGACTACGGTCAGGACGGCGATGACTTCTACATCGCCATGGAGCTCATCGAAGGCGGTCAGCTTGCCGATCAAATCGCGAATGGTCCGCTGCCGGCCCGCGCCGCTGCGGAACACGCCGCCTGGCTCTGCGGGTTTCTCGACAAAGCGCATCGCTTCGCCACGACCATCGAAGAAAACCGGTACGTGGCCATCGTGCACGCCGATTTGAAGCCTCAGCACGTATTGTTCACGCAGTCGGGGGAGAAGAAGGTTCTCGACTTCGGCATCGCCAAGGCGCTGGCGCGCACAAGCAGAGTCACGACCGACAACTGGTGCACCACGCCGTACGCATCGCCCGAACGCCTGCTGACTGGTCTCGTCGATGCGCACGTCGATTTATGGTCGCTGGGTGTGATTCTGTACGAAATGATTCTCGGCCATCGTCTGTATCCGGATCTTGAAGCGAGCCAGAGCCGCAGTCAGCTGGAACATGCGATTACGACGAACGCGCCGCGGGAACCGGTGCCGGCGGCATGTCCTGCGCCTCTCGCGGCAATCATCAACAAACTGCTCGCGCCGCAGATCGAGCGCCGCTATCCGGATGCGGCGGCGATCAAGTCGGATCTCGACCTGTTTCTGTCGGGCCGCGAGCCCGCCGCCCTGAAGGAATACGCGACGCCGCCAACCGTCAGAATTCAGAATTCGGAATGCGGAATTCGGAATTCGTGCTCGAATTCCAGCCACCTTCCTGAGTCCACATTTCAAGGTGCTGATGCCACATTCCAACCTGCGCATTCCAAATTCCGAATTCTGAATTCCGAATTCTCGTCGGTGCCGCCGACCGATCCTCTTCCTGCCGGCCCGGCGAGCGCGGTCGGTGTGGCGGCGCCCGTCGCCGGTACCGCGACGATCCCTGCCAGGCCGCGGGCCGGCATCAGGAGAGCGATATCGATTGCGTTCATGTTCGCGATGGTCGGAGTGATTGCGACCGAAGGCGGCGCCTGCGTGGCCGCGGAAGGCTTCCGGTCGAGCATCGATACGCTCGATGGCCGCACGCTGCCGCACATGAAAGCGGCGTACGACGGCGTGCACGCCTCGAGCCTGCTCCACCTTGGATTGCGGCTGCGAGTCAATCGCCTCCTCCTGCGGCGCCTCACGGCGCTCGCCGACACCGTCATCGCCGACTATCGCCGCGAGGAGCCGACGCTGGGACCGGCCGAGTGGCAGCAGGCGCAGAAGGCCGTGCAGTGGGCGCTGCAGCTCTCACCCCGGGACCCGACCCTCCGGGCAAAACAGCTCACGTGCGACGCGCACGTGGCGCGCCATGCCGCGCGCAATCAACCCCGCGGCAGCCCGTCGGCGCGACAGATGTACGCGTCGGCGATCGAGAAGTTCCGCGCCGCTGCGCAGATCGATCCCGGTTCGTTCGATCCGTATCTCGGCATCACGCGGATCGCCGTGTACGGTCTCGACGACGTCGACCAGGCAGCCGCGGCAATCGCCGAAGCCGAAAAGCGAGGATATCCATCGGGACGGCGCGAGCGCGCGCAGCTCGGTGACGGCTACCTGCGCCGGGCCGACCGGATCCGCCGGCTCGCGCGAACGCTCTCCGGAGCGCAGCGCGGTCGCGAGCTCGAGAGCGCTCGCGCGGATTACGAGCGGTGCGTCGCTTCATTCGATCCGATCGTGGGGTTCGCGAAGGCGGGTGACAACCTCGAATACTGCAAACGCCAGATCGAACGCATCAACGCTGAACTGAATCCAGAGGTCGACAGCGTCAGGAGCGTATCCGAGAAATGACAATCCCACCACGGAGGACGGTTCGAATCTGCAATTCGGAATTCCCAATTCGGAATTGGAATTCCGAATCAGGAATTCGTTCACGCATTCCAAATTCCGCATTCCAAATTCCGAATTTCTGATCATGCGCGTCATCGCTCCCGCACACGAACGCGCGTCCATCGGAACGTTCGACAACGCCAGCACCCGCACAGGCAGGATCGAGCTCCTCGGTTTGCTGGCGTGTTCTGTCGTGCTCGTCTTCGGCCTGTTTCTGACGTATGCGGCCAGAACCGGACGCCCGACCGAATCTGGTGGCCAGCCGCCGGCCACCGTCAACCTGCAACGACTGGGCGGGCCCGAGGATCTGGTGCCGCTTCTCACGATGTTCGCGGAAGTGCGGGAGCGGCAGCTGGTGGCGCAGGCGCTGTACCGGCGCGCCGCCTCGGAGGCCCCGCCGCTCGATCACGTCGGTGGCCTCGCCTCGGTCACGATCCCTGCCGCCGACATCCGCCGCGACCCGCGGTTGATCACGCTGCGGGCGCGCCTCACCGAACGGCCCGGCGCCGACCATGTGCCGGCGCTCACGCCCTCCGACATTGCGGCGCTGAAGCCCCAACTCGTGATCCGCACGCGTGAGCAGTACGCCGCGGACGTTCGAGCCGCCGCGGCGTGGTTCTTCGTCGCGTTCTGGATCGCGCACATTGTCCGTCGCTGGCGGCGCGCCGATGACGACCCGCTGGTGCTGCCTGTGCTGCTGCTTCTGTGCGGCCTCGGGTTGATGACGATGCTGGCGCTCCGCGATCCGCTGCGCGACACGACGACGGCATCGACGTTCGTGTCGGGCGTCGTGATCGGGCTGGTATTGCTGGTGAGCGCGTCCGAAATGGATTTCGAAGCGTCGCCCCTTCGGCGTGCGGTGCTCGCTCCGCTCGGTCTGGCGCTCGGACTGGCCGCGATGCTGCTCGTCTTTGGCAAGGGTCCGGGCTCGAGCGGCGTCAAAGTGAATGTTCTCGGCTTCCAGCCCGTGGAGGTGATCCGTCTGCTCGTGATGCTCTCGCTGGCCGCGTACTTCGCCAGACGGCTGGATTTCCTGCGCGAGCTCTCGGAGCCGCCGACCGCTTCACGACCCTGGCTGCGGCATCTCCGGTTGCCGCGGTGGAAAGATGTTCGACCGCTGTTCGTGAGCATGGCGCTGCTGCTGGGATTCTTCTTCCTCCAGAAGGATCTCGGTCCGGCGCTCGTGCTGTCCTGCGTGTTCCTGGCTTTGTACGGAATCGCGCGTGGACGATCGGCGTTCGTCGTCACCGGCTTCACACTGCTCGTCGCCGGTTTCACCGCCGCGTATCAGATCGGCTTTCCCGCGACGGTGCGGCAGCGCGTGACGATCTGGTTCGATCCCTGGAACAACGGCATCGTCGGAGGCAATCAGATCGCCCACGGATTGTGGGCGCTGTCGACCGGCGCATTCTGGGGCACCGGGCCTGGTCTCGGGGAGCCGCAGGTGATCCCCGCCGCATACACCGACTTCGTGCTGGCGGCGATCGGTGAGGAGCTCGGGCTCGCAGGCCTGGTCATTGTCGTCGCGCTGTACGCGATCCTGTGCTGGCGCTGTCTTCGCGTTGCCGCCCGGGCGCCCGGGGATTACACGTCGTTTCTCGCGACCGCCGCCGCGCTCACGCTCGTGGTCCAGGCGTCGGTCATCGCGAGCGGGCTCCTGGGGCTGGCGCCGCTGGCCGGAGTGGTCACGCCATTTCTGAGCTACGGCCGTTCGTCGATGACGGCCAACTGCCTCGCCGTCGGCATCGTGCTGTCGATTGCAAAACGGCGCGGTCCCGTGCGGTTGCACCTGCATCGGCCGATCGCGGCGGTGGCGGGCGTGCTGGCGGCCGCCGCGGCGGTGATGGTAGGCCGCGCGGTCTGGATTCAGATCGTGAAGGCTGACGAGATTGCGGCCGCGTCGAGCCTGAGCGAGCAGGCGGACGGCGGCGTCAGGTTCGAGTACAACCCGCGGCTGCTCTCGGCCGCGCGGCTGATCCCGCGCGGCACCATTTACGATCGCAATGGCCTGCCGCTGGCCACGAGCCGGCCCGACGAGATCCAGACGGTCGAAGCGGCCTACCGCCATGCCGGCATCGTGCCGCAGCAGCCGTGCACGCCGGAGCTGCCGCGCTGTTATCCGCTTGGCGGTGTTCTGTTCCATGTGGTCGGCGACTGGAATCACCAGACCAACTGGGGCGCGCCGAACTCTTCGTATCTCGAGCGCGATCGCGACGCCGATCTCAAAGGATACGACGATCGGCCGCAACTGGTGGACATCGTCAATCGCAGAACGGGTGCGATGCAGCGCGCGATGAAGCGCAACTATCGCGAGCTGGTTCCGCTGGTACGCAATCGGTACCGGATGAGCAGTCCGGCGGTGCGCGCGCTGCTCGCCCGGACACGCGACGTCTCCTCATCGATCGATGCGCGCCTCCAGGTGCGGACGGCAGCAGCAGTTCGTGACCGGATTCAAAGCAGTGGGCTGGCACGCGGCGCTGCGGTGGTGCTCGACGCCGGATCGGGTGCCGTGCTTGCGTCGGTGAGTTACCCGTGGCCGGATGCACGAGATCTTCAGCACGGCGTGGATCCGATCGACAGCGAGGCCGGAGAACGGTTGCTCGATCGGGTGCGTTACGGACTGTATCCGCCGGGTTCCACGTTCAAGGTGCTCGTGGCGGGAGCCGCTCT
Organism: Acidobacteriota bacterium; assembly: GCA_003222455.1. Taxonomy (GTDB): domain Bacteria; phylum Acidobacteriota; class Vicinamibacteria; order Vicinamibacterales; family CAVVIG01; genus QHWF01. The sequence continues at coordinate 949 of QHWF01000270.1, read as the reverse complement.
TCGCAGCATGTCCACGGATGAGACGACATTTGCGTGCATCCGTCTGGCGGATGGACGGGTGGGCAACTACATTCGCGGAACCTCCCATCCGGTCCGCGACGATCCGTTGGACACGGTGCCGCACGGCACGATCGACCTTCGCCGCGCGCTGGTCGTATCGTGCAACGCCTATTTTGCGCAACTCGCCATTGAGCTCGGTCCACGGCCGCTGCTCGAGGCCGCATCGCTGTTCCAGATCGGCGTGGCACGCACGCCGACTCCGGCGGGGCTGCAGCCCAGTCTCGGGCAGGCCGGTTACGGCCAGGGACAGGTCATCGTGTCGCCGCTCAAGATGGCGCGCGTCGCCGCAGCGGTTGCGGCGGACGGTGTGGTGCCCGCAATCAACTGGATCAGGACGTCGCCGGGCGATCCATCCGGTGCGCCGCGGTTCCTTTCCAGGAACGACGCCCGGCGATTGTCGCGCTACATGCGCGAGGTGGTCACCTCCGGCACGGGGCGGATGCTCGCCTCGAATTCGACCGCGATTGCCGGCAAGACGGGAACGGCGGAAGTGCAGGATGGACACGCGCACTCCTGGTTCGCCGGTCTGGCTCCGTTCGACGGCGATCACCGCAGGATCGCGTTCTCGATCCTCGTTGAACACGCCGGGTACGGCGGACGGGTCGCTGCGCCGATTGCCGGGGAAATCGTCTCGGCGGCGAGGGATATCGGATTGTTCAGATGAGACGTCAAACGCCGCGGTCCGGCTAAAGCCGGACACTACCGACGTTTTTTCGAACTGCTTTGGCGCGGGCCTTCGGTAGTGTCCGCCTTCAGGCGGACGTCAGTGCCCCATCGCCGTGGGAGGACCACGTGACAAGACGGCTCTCGCAGATCGGCAGGCAGTGGTCGCGACTCCGGGAAATCTTCGACGGCCCGCTCGGTGCCGATGCGGGGCCGCTGGAGATCT
>QHWF01000269.1 GCA_003222455.1 Acidobacteriota bacterium | reverse complement strand
GACTCGCCGCAGTGTTCGTGCACGATGATTTCCGGCTCGACCTCCGATCCGCGGAAATTCGACCGGATGAAGTCCACTTCGGCCTTCACCGCCGCCAGGTTGTGTTGCGTCCCGCCCTGCAGAACGAACCGCGTGCCGAGCTTCGCCAGATTCGGAATACTCGCGACGTACAGGAAGATGTTCTTCGGGAGAACCGCCGCCAGACCGGCCAGGATTTCCTCTGGCGCCCATCCCTGCCGCTGGAAGTTGACGATGTCCGACTGCATGAAGACGGCGCAGCCGTACCCGAACATCGGCATCGCGGTTGCCGTGAACGCGCGATCCGCGAATTCCTTGATCGGAATCCCGAACGTCTCGGCGGTCGATTGCAGGAAGTAGCCGTTGCCCGCCGAGCACTGCGTGTTCAGCTTGAAGTCCTTGACCCGCCCCTCCGTCAGGACGATGAGTTTGATGTCCTGGCCGCCGACATCGACGATGACGTGGGGATCCTGGTAGTACTTGACCGCCGACTCGGTATGAGCCACCGTCTCGACGAGTGCGGCGTCGGCCGCCAGCACGTCCTTCAGAACGTCCTTCGCGTATCCGGTCGTGCCCACGCCGAGCACTTCGAGCGTCGCCCCCTGCGATTCGACCTGTTCGCGCAGCTCGTCGAAGATGTCGATCGTGTCCTGGATGGGATTTCCTTTCGAGAGCTGATAGGCCTTGCACAGCACGTCGCCGTCGGTCGACAGCAGCACGCCCTTGGTGGAGGTGGACCCGCCATCGAGGCCGACGAACGCCGCCACCTGATCGCCGGCGGAAAATGTTGCCGGCGTGAACCGCTTGGGCGTGTAATGACTCTTGAAGGCCTCGAGCTCTTCCGCCGTGGCGCTCAGACCGCGCCCGCCGGCTGCCGCCTTCTCTTCCAGCCGACCCACATTGATGTAGCGCTCGAGCGCTGACGCGCCGAGATACCGGCCGACCGATTCGTCTTCGTCCTTGCCGAATTCGATCGCGCCGAGGGCCGCGAAGTACTGCGCGTTCTCCGGCGTCTTGATGAGCGTGGCCGGCGATTCGCCCTCGGGGATTTCCACCCCGCGTTCGGCCCACATCTTGGGAATGTTGTGCTGCCACGCCTCGCGCATGCCGCGGATGAACGTGTTCGGCCCGCCAAGCAGCAGGACGTGCGGCCGCAGCGTGTGACCGCGCGTGAGCACGGTCAGGTTCTGCAGGACGATCGCGTCGAACAGCGACGCCATCAGCTCGTCGGACGGCGTGCCTTCTTTCTGCAGACCATTGATGTCCGTCTCGGCGAACACACCACACTTGCCCGCCACCTTGTGGAGTTTGACGCCCAGGTATCCCTGATTGCCCAACTCCACGGCAGGGATTTTGAGTTTGGCGTTGATCTTGTCGATCACGGCACCGGTGCCCCCGGCGCACTTGTCGTTCATCGACGGGATCTTCTTTTTCCGGCCGGTCTCCGGATCCGGTTTGAAGACGATGATCTTGGCGTCCTGACCGCCCAGCTCGATCACCGAGTGCACTTCCGGATGCATTTTTTCGACCGCCAGCGAGACGGCCGTCACCTCCTGGACGAACTTCGCGCCCATCAGCGGGGCGAGATTGCTGCCGCCCGATCCGGTGATGAACATCCGGCAGTTGCCCGCCCCGATCTGGAGGTCCGCTTCGAGCCGGCCGAGAAACTCGAGTGTCTTCTCCGGCTGCTTGGTTTCGTGACGCTGGTAGTCCGACCAGATCATCCGGTCGGTGGCTGGATCCACGGCGACAGCCTTGACCGTGGTCGATCCGACATCGATGCCGACGAGCAGTTGGGCGGCCATCGCGTTACCTCGGGCACGCCTCGAGGCCGGCACGACCATTGTCGTAGTGCCTGCTCCTCGATGCACCGGTGAAGGGACGCCGAAGCTGCGACAGCGGCCGCCGACGATCCATCAGATCGCTCACGTGCAGCACGAAATTGGCTGCGGTCCCCGTGATGCCATGGGCATGCGGCACTTTGTAAAACGGCCGCCGCAGCTCCGGATGGTCGGCGACATACGCTCGGATGTCCTCCAACCGCTTGCCCGTGGATTCGAGCACCTGCTGGAACTCGCCTTTGGCCTTGGCCTTTGCCTCGCCGAGCGCCATTTGCACCCGGCTGTGCGCGTTGATCTCGCCCTCGCCCGACGTTTCGATCGGCAGGAAGATCATGTCCTTGAAGTGGTTCATGACCGCCGACTGCACACCATCCGACTGCGACGATGGCATGCAGCCGAATGGCTTGAGACTCAGCACCATGTGCGCTTTCTTGTGCACGGTGTAATAGATGTTCTTGGCCACTTCGAGGTGCCCTTCGCCGCCGCGTGCGAAGCGGTGATAGTAGGGCTGCGCCATGCGTGCCAGCTCCTGCATGTCGAGCAGCTCGTGGCCGATCCCGCCCAACCCTTTAACGATGCGCCGATACAGGTGGGCGTAGAGACCCTCGCCAATGCCGAAGAACAGCTGCTTCTGCCGGAACTTGAGTTCGAGAAGGGCACGCCGGTGCAGCTGCCACGGCCCGGGCCTGGTCATGTCCAGCCACTTGCGATCCCGGTGGCGCGCCTTCGCCTGCCAGAGCAAGTACATGATCCAGTTCGCGATCGGCTCGACTTTGATTTCCGCGCCCTCCCGCTCGAGGAACTGGAACATGTGGAAGTTCCCGTCCCCTTCCGTTGTCTGGGCGAAGAATTCGCCGGTCACCTTGACGAGCGGCTTCACGCGCAGGCGATCGACTTCGATGGTTTCCAGTTGCGCGCGGACATCCTGCAGCATGTCGTCGGTCTGTTTGCCCCAGAGGTGATCGACGATTTTGCCGGTCGTATGGGTGATGCCCTCGGCGATACGGTTCGCCATGATACGAGAGGCGAGCCAGGGCGGGAACCGATCGTTGATGTGGAACATGCGGCGATTGCGGAGCGCGAGCGACAGCCGTTGCATGCTGTCCTCGAACGCGCGATCGGTCTCGCCGTCCTTCATCTCGTACGGGCGAATCTGGTAGCAGATATCGTTCAGGACGTCACCGAAGTTCAGGGCGTTGAACGCGCCCAGGCCGAAATCGACCGTGAACTTCAGCCCTGCCTCGCCCGACGCCGCATTGATCCCATCGTCCTGCTGGAAGAGGAGAATGCGGAACCCGTCGAAGCCGGCGTTCTGCACGCCGAGCCGGTACTCCGCCTCGTACATCCCAAACCGGCACGGTCCACACGAGCCGGCCGTGAAAAACACGTAGTTGTCGACAATCTCCTGGCGTGAGAGTCCCTGCGCCTCGAGCGACTGGAGGTATTTGATCAAGTGCCCCACCATGAAATAGGTGGGGTTGCATTGTCCGTTGTTGCCGTACTCCTTGCCGAGCTGGAAACCGGCGACATCGGGCGTGGGCAGGAGCGCCACTTTATAGCCGGCCGATTCGAACGCGGACCGTATCAGCCACTCATGTTTCCACGTGAGGCCACCGAAAAGAATGGTGACGCTGTGACGTTCCGCCGCCGTAAAGGGCCGTTCGATCGGACGGCGAAAGTGCGGCGATGTGTGGCGCGCCTGCTCCTGGAGACGTCGGCGCTCCTCCGCGACGCGCTGCTGAATCTCCTGTTCAAGTTCTTGTCGCGATTTCAGCGATTTCAGCAACAGGGGCGTCTGTGGTTCGAAGTTCGTCGCTGCGTTCATGAAGCCCTCCTGGACGACGCGCACACAAAGAGTACGAGAGATGTACACTCAGTGTCGCGTCTCCCGACACTAGGTCGAAGTCGTCGCGTCAGAATCCTTGTCCTTTTCCTTTTCCGGCCAGGAACGTGTCTGTGCGCGGACAGCGCGTCAGCTTGCGGCGCCCCTGGTTGATGACTCTCCCGTTTGCTGGCGCTGAACCGCGCCGTCCACCAGTAACTGCTGAAACCCGGTTTTCAACAGGTCGGCCTCGCTCGCGATGTTTCGCGCAATCTCACCTGCGAGGCGGCTGCCGCCCGCCACCGTCTGCCACGCGGCGCCGGTGGTTTTCTCGCGCGCCAGGCGCGGATCCGCGGCCAAATCGTCGCCCGCACGGGCGTACTCGCGCATGAGCTGGACGAGATCCGCCGGCACATAATCGGCCAGTGACACGTACGCGGTCTCGAGGAAGTCACGCAGTTCCTCGGTCAACTGACCTGTGGAAACCAGCGTCAGCAACGACGTTTCGATAGCGGTCTTGATTGTTGGTTTCGCGAACGGCAGAGAGTCGGCCGCCACCGGGAAGATACCACGTTCCAGATCGCGGTTGAGGACCCGCGCGTATTCGGTCACGATCTGTTTTGCGCTGAGGGGATCGTCTGGATTCACGGCGGGCGGCGTCTGCAAGCCGGTCGCCATCTCGAGATTTTTTTCACACGTTGCGCTCGGACAGATGACCGAAGATTCGTCAAGGAGCCCGTCCGAGTAACCGACAGGCCTTGGAACGCAAAGGCCGCGAAGGCCGCTAAGAAATACTGTCTTTCTTTGCGTCCTTTGCGGCCTCTGCGTGCGATCGTGACGTTCGCTCTAGCGACATGACCATTATGGAAAGGGGCGGTGAACGGATTCGTCTTGGCGTCGTGCTCAGTGCGGGTGGCCTGCGAGGCGCCGCCCATGTCGGCGTGCTGCGACAACTGATCCGACATGGCATTCCGATCGACGTCATCGTGGGTGTCAGTGCGGGGGCGGTGGTTGCAGCCTACTACGCGGCTGTCGGACTCGATCTCGATGAACTGGTTGCAGACGCCGAGCGGTTTCGCGGCCGTCATCTGCTGACGTACAGCCTCAACGTGCATCTCGATTACCGGTTCGATCGCACGCTCGGACGCTGGTGCGGCGTGATTCCCGATCGGCTCCGCCAGCTCGAAACCGCCCGCTTCGATCGATTGCACCATCGCGTGCAGTGTCTCGGCATCGCCTGTCACGATCTGGACACGGGAGAACCACGGTACTTCTGGACCGGATGCGATCAGGGCGCGGACCTGCACGCCATCGTCAGGGCAAGCGCCTCGATCCCCCACTTGTTTCCGGCAATTCCGGCGGTTCACGATCAGAGGCCGTGCCGCCTCACCGATGGCGGGATCAGCGACCCGGTGCCGCTCGCGTTCATCCGCCACCCCTCAATCGGCGCGACCCACGTCGTCGTGTCGGACTGTCGCTGGCTGGGGAGCACCCCCGCCACGGACGACGACACGGTGTGGATCCGGCCTCGCATGGCGAGCACAGGAACGTTGTGGTCGCCTCGACAAGGTCTGTTGATGGCCGTGCGGAACGGCGAAGCCGCAGTGGACGAAGATGTGCTCGCACGGATCGGCCGCTGGCTGAATCAGTCGACAGTCGTCAGTCGACAGTCGTCAGTCCCGCACGGCGACTGACGACGAAATCTGTGGATGATGAAGCGGGCGACCATCAGAGCGTACGGTCCTCTAAACGACTTTCTGCCATCGGGACGGCGGCAGGCAGACGTGACGGTGGCCTTTGCCGGCCGGACGTCGGTGAAGGATCTCCTCGAGGGTATCGGTGTACCGCATCCCGAGATCGACCTGGTGCTCCGCAATCGCGAACCGGTCGCGTTCGACTGCGCGGTGGACGACGGCGATCGGATCGCCGCGTTTCCTCGATTTCACGCGGTAGACATCGCCGGCGTCACGCGGGTGCGGCCTCGTCCGCTTGCGTCCGTGCGATTCGTCCTCGACGGACATCTGGGCAAGCTTGCACGACGCCTGCGTCTCGTTGGCCGGGACGCCATCTGTCCGGCCGGCGCCGTCGACGCCGAGCTCGCGAACCTCGCAGATCGAGAAGGGCGGATCCTGCTGACGCGCGATCGTGCGCTTCTCAAACGTCGCGTCGTGACGCACGGCGCCTTCATTCGTGAAACCGATGCGCACCAGCAGCTCGTGGAAGTGATCCAACGCTTCGGCCCGTTCGAAATCGCGCCCTTCTCTCGCTGCCTGCGATGCAACACCGAATTGCGCGAGGTACCCAAATCGCTCGTCGAGCTCTCGGTCCCACCCCGAACGCGGCTGCAGCATGACCGGTTTCAGCGCTGTTTGGGTTGCGGGCGGATCTATTGGCAGGGGTCCCATTGGAAACGGCTCGCATGCGCAATTGACGCGGCCCTCGGCGACGCCAGCGACGATGTCAGTGTCTCAACATCGAGCGTGAATTCACGCGATAGCTCGGCGGAGTCCGAACTCGACCAATAGACAAGTGAACCGCTGGCGATCTCGGCGGCATCCGGCTTTTGCCTTGCACGTCAAACATGGCAACGAGGTCACACCAATGTTCAGACTCATCGCTACGGTCAAGCGTGGAGTCTCATCAGATCTCGATGAGGTCTTGATGGCGTACAGCACTCTCGATGACGCTCGGAAGGCGGCTCGATC
>QHWF01000268.1 GCA_003222455.1 Acidobacteriota bacterium | reverse complement strand
GCTCGACGCCTGGAGCAGGCAGCTCGAGTTTCTGAAGAAGTACCTGCAGCCGGTGTACGGTCAGAGCGTGACGTCCACGACGGACGGCCGTGATCGGTAGTCGAAACCCGCTCTGACCCCACACGGGACGCATTATGAGTTTCAACCTGGCCGCATATGTCACAATCGAACGCGAAGGCCGCAAAGGCCGCGAAGAAACACAGTATTCGTAGCGGCCTCAGGGGCCTTTGCGTTCCAGCCTCCCTGACCTCCCCGACCTCCCCGACCGACCGGACTTCCCCGGCCTCTACGGTACCGATCGGGCCTGGCCGCCTGGGGCCGTCTTCGACAGCGACAGCACATTCGCCAACAGCCGGTACGCGCCAGGCACGGCGTACGGCAGCTGCCGATGGAACGCGTAAGCGAAATACATGTAGTGTCCCTTGCCGTACGGCGCCCAGAGCCAGCCGCCGTGCTGCGGCTCCTGGCCCCGATCGTGCGTCTCGATCATCGGCGTGTACGCCTTATCCCACGCGTTCCAGAATTTCGAGCCGCGCTGCTCGACCCAGCCGTCGAAGTCGGTTCTCGTGATCCGGTTAGGCGCATTGAACAGGGGATGCGCCGGTTGAAGGATCTGCACCGGCGAATCCTCCTCCGAAACTTCTTCGGCGCGGGCCGTGAGCTGGCCGGGAAACGGCGCGTACTTCTCGGGCGCGAACTCCTGCGTGTTGTACAGGACGATCAGGTTCCCGCCGTTCTTCACATAGTCGAGCAGCCGCTGGTTGTATGTCTTGAGATCTTCGCGGACGGCGTACGCCCGCGTCCCGGTCATGATGGCGTCGAACTGCTGAAGATCCGCCGTCGCGAGGTCGCTCTCCGTCAAGAGGCGAACCCGCGCGCCAAGCTGCGCAATGCCCGCCGGCACGTCGTCACCGATGCCCATCACGTAACCGACCGACAGGTTCGGTGCAATCTTCACGTCGATGCCACGCACCTGACTCGACGCATCCTTGAACAGATACCTTGTCTCGAGATCGCGGTGCTGAATGATGTCGTAGCCCTCGCTGTACGATTTGCCGCCGGCCGTCGCGACCGCCTGGACGATGTAATCCTTGTTCTCGATCGCGGGGACCGCGACGCTGAAACGATAAGTGGTGCGCTCGCCGGCGCGGTTGAAGGTGAAGGGTGTCGTGGGGGGAGTGACGGTCCAACCGGCGGGAGTCTCGAGCCTCAATTCCCCCGACATCGCTCCATCGCGGTTGTTGAGGAGCTCGACCCGGACACTGACCGTCTTGTTCTGCGAGGCGAGCGGGACGATGGCCTGCTGCGGCGCGACGTTGACGGCGAGCGCTGGCACCACCATGAGCTCACGCATGTCGTAGCCGTAGGGAAGGTTGGGTTCGCGGCGCGTCACGACTTCGCGCGCCTCGACGGCAACACCGGAGACCGCGTACCGCGCTGAAGCGACGAGTGCGGGTTCGGCGGAAGGCCGATACAACTGGGTCGGATCCGCAACCGTATAGCTGCTCTGCGAGATGCCCTTCCGCGTGAAGAACGGTCGCGACACCGCGGCGCCGTCGGGGACCGTCACCGTGAAACGGCGCGACAGCGTCTGGTTTGCGCCGACCGTGCCGGCGCCCGATGCGGCGCCCGGCGTCATTCGCCAATTCGAGAGCGCGACCAGCGACACATCGGCCCCGGCAATCGCAGCCGATCCGCGGTTCGCCAGGCTTGCACGAACCTCGAACGTCTGTCCGGCGACGACGGGACCGAACTCAGGCGGCGGAGCAAACGCCGCCAACTCGCCCGCCGGCTCCTGCAGGCCGGCTTTTTGCGCCGTCGCAGAGAGCTCGATGCCCAGCGCCGTATTGATCGCGTCCTGGAACTGCTCTTCCTTTCTCCTGAGGATGAACACCGCGTCGGGCTCCGAGGCGAGCTGCTCGATTGCCGTCCGCGTCGCCTTCAGTCCTCGCGCGAGCGCCGGGACGCAGGCCGCCGGATCGGTGACCCTGTACGCCTCGACGGCCGCGGCGACCTCTTGCTCGATCGCGCCGAGGAGCGGCGGCGCCGACGCCGGCGCGCGCCGGCGCAGCGCGTCGAAGATTCCGCTCACGCGCGTATCGATGCCGTCGAAGAAGCTTGTCTCCTTGTCGCGTCCCGGGACGACAGCCGCGAGCCGCTTGTAGTAGCCGTAAGCGGGTCCGGGCGTTCGCGTGAACCGGCCGCTGTTCTGCGATCGCTGGAACGAGAGACCGATGCCCGAGAAGTTGTTGTACGAGTCGCCGAGCCACGGGCTGTATTGGCCCGTGTCCACTCGAATCGTCCAGTCCTCGTTCTCGCGAACCCCACCCATGTACAGCTTCAACGGCTGCCACGGCCGGAGCCCCTGCGCGATCTGCTCGGGGAACATGTTCGAATCGCCGGCGGCCTTGAACGCGTCCTGCGTGATCAACCCGGCCGTCTGGTGGTTGCCGTGGCCGTCGCGCTGATTGCCCTGGAAGCGCGCGATCAGGACGAAGGGACGATCCATCCTCACGATCGCGACCACGTCGCGGAGAACGGTCTCCTTGCCCCACTTCTCGAGCGCTTCGTCGAGGCGTTTCGAGAATCCGTAGTCGATCACGGTGGTGAAGTACTGTCGATCGATTCCGTAGTACCGGCCGGCGTTGCGCAGCTCCTCGGTGCGAATCAGGCCGACAGCGTCGAAGAGCTCGGGACCGATGGCGTTGTCGCCCGATTCGCCGCGAGTCAGCGTCATCAGCGACACGCGCGCTCCGAGGCCGCGACTGAGCCACGCCAGCATGCCGCCCTGCTCGTCGTCGGGATGCGCGGTCGTGTGCATCGCGCTGGCGGTCGTCTGCAGCTTGAGCAGCTTCTGCCACGTGCCCGCCGCGCCAAGATCCTGAGGCAGTTTCTGCGTCGCAGGGCAGGCGATCAGAACGATTCCGACCAGCAGAGCGACGGTAGCACACCGATTCTTCATAAGACGCTCTCTAGGGCGCCGCCCGGGGGCCCGACCGCGCCGCGTGCGGATTCGGTGGCTTTGGTATGAGGGGCAGACGCGAATCGGGTGGCGGCCACTTCCGGCGGAACTCGGCATATCGCGGATCGTCGCTTGCGGCCATCGATCGGCGGCTGCCCGCGAGCACGTTGAGGTAGTAGGCGTCGTAACCGAAGGCGGTGACGAACGGATGGTAGCCCTCCCGGATCAGCGCGACGTCGCCATCCTCCACCTTCAGCGTCTCGTCCATCGATCCGGTCGCCGTGTAGATGCGTTGGAAGCCGTACCCCGCGGTGTCGCGGAAGCGGAAGTAGTAGGTTTCCTCGAGATCGACCTCCGTCGGTGGATTATCGCGGTCGTGTTTGTGCGGCGGGTAGCTGGACCAGTTGCCGCCGGGCGTCAACACTTCACACACGAGGAGGCGATCCGCCGGAAACGCCGGCGGCATGATGTCGATGATCTGGCGGGTGGCATTTCCGCCGCCGCGAATCTCGTAGCCGCACTCCAGCGGATCGATCACGCGCGCGGGAAAGCGCTGCGCGCAAGGGGCGCGACAATCGGCGAGCTCGGTGAGCGTGTCGGCGCGCACGGTGAACCGGACGCCCGGCGGAAGGTACACAGCATGTGGATAGCCGTCGAAGACCGAAGCGCGCGGACCAATCATCGCCTCTGTGGAGCCTCCCGGCTCCCAGGTCACGACGAACCGGCCGGAGAGCAACACCAGGCAGGTTTCCCGATCGCCTGTCGATACCTCCCATCGATCGCCGGCGCACAGACGCCTGACCGCGAAGCTGATGAACTCCCAACGAGCCGACTCGGGCGTCACGCTCACTAGCAGGCCGCCCTCGCCCGGTCCGATTCGGCTCGAACGACACAACAGATCGGAGGATCCCATCCGCCTTACACCTCTTCTTTGATCAGGTATTTGATAGAGACTCCGCGACGATTCACCGCCCGTCAGTTTCAGTCCGCCACACGGCACGACACTCAACGCAGAAACCGCAGAACTCGCAGAACAAAACTGGTTTTCTCTGCGGGTTCCGCGAGTTCTGCGTTGATCGTCGTGGCTAGAAATAGAACTTCACGGCAAACTGCATCTCCCGCGGCGCATCGACGCTCGCCGAAATCCTGCCGAAGCTCGCCGGGGCCGAGACGTTCATGCCGGGAAAGTCGTAGTTGACCCAGTTGAACAGGTTGAACGTCTCGACGCGCAGCTCGACGCGCTTGTCGCCGAAGGGCAGGGTGCGGAAGACCGAGAGATTCATCCGCTTGAATCCTGGCCCGCGTACCGTGTCGTAGCCGCAGCTGCCGAAGTTGAAGGCCGCCGGCTCGGCGAATGCCTTGGTCTCGAACCAGTGGTCGATGGTCTGGTCGAAGCCGGATGGCACGGCGTCGCCGATACAGTTCGCGCGGTTCTGATGGCTTTGCCCGGTGTTGCTGCGGTCGGTCGCCGACACCGTGAACGGCCGGCCGTCGGTGAGCGTGAGGATCCCGTTCACCGCCCAGTTGCTGGCGAGCGCGCCCGAAACACCGTGTGGCGTGAAGCGGCGGCCGCCTCCGGCCGGCAGCTCATAGATGAAGCTCGTCGTCCACTGGCGCGGGATGTCGTACGGCAGCGGCCCGTAGTCCTTCGAGATGTCGTGCGCATCCATCGGGAAATTGCCGGTGGCGCCGCCGCCGGCGCTCAAATGATCGAGGAAGTTGCCACGCGCGCGGCTGAACGTCACCGAGCTCGTGAACGCGAGCCCGCCCGACATCCGGCGCTGCAGCTTCAGCTGGACGGCGTGGTAGTCCGACACGCCGTCGGTCGCAATCTGCTCGAGGAACGCGGTGCCGAAGCCGTATTGCGCGTAGGGAAAAACGACCGGACCGACGCCAGGATTGGTGAGAATGCCCTGATTCAGGTTGCGCAGTTTCCGGCCGTGCCGTACGAAGTTCCCGACGTACTCGGCGTCGACGACGAGGTTGTCCGAGAGCTGGTACTCGGGGCCGAGGCTCACCTGGTGCGCTCGCGGCGTCTCCTGATTCGGATCCTGGATGCGCCACTGGACCCGCGTCGGATCGATGTTCGCCTGCGAGACGCTCTGGAAGCCGTTCTTCAGGATCACGACCGGCGCCTCGCTCGCGGAGGCCGCGGCGATGCTCACGTCAACGAGCTGCGGTGGATTCAGGGCGAGCTGGCTCTCGCTGCCGTACCGGTCCGTTTGCTGATAGAAGAGCCCGTAACCACCGCGCCAGACCAGCTTCGGGGTCATCGTCCAGGCAAAGCCGGCGCGCGGCGCGAAGTCGGCCCTGTTCGGGTGGATGAGGGACCGGTCGTAGACACTGCCATCGCTCGCGTAGACGACCTGGCCGGTTGCCGGATCGATGTTCGTCATCTTGTTGTCGCGATTGAGCATCGGCGTGAAGTACTCGTATCGCACGCCGTAGTTCAGTGTGAACGCGCTGCCCAGCCGCCATGAATCCTGGGCATACGCCTGCCAGCCGTCGGTGTAGAGATTCGCCGGGTAGAACAGCGTGAGCTGTTCGGTGCTGGCGAGACCCAGGAGGAAATCGGCGTAGCCGACGTTCGAGTAGCGCCCATCGGAGAACGTGAGCGCGCCGTTCAGCGCGCGAAGGTCGATGTAGTCGACGATGTCACGGCGTTTTTCGACGCCGAATTTGTAGTTGTGCGTGGTGCGATTCCAGGTGAGGTTTTCGGCGAATTGAAACACTTGGGATGTCTGGTACTGCGGACGGAACGACGGCCCGCCGATTCGCGTGACGCCGCCGATGTTCATGGCCGGAATGCCGCCGCTGAACTGCGCATTCTCAGGGACGCCCTTGATGCCGTACTTCGCGTTCTGCGCATCGCCGAAGGGCAGCTGCAGCGAGCTGGAGGAAATGCGGTTCCATGACGCGCGGAACTCGCTGAACATGGCGCTGCCCATCACCCGCGACCACCCGCCGACGAGCGACTGGCCGCGGTTCAGGATGTGGCTCGCAAAATCGCCGGAGGCGATGGGATCCACGAGGGCCGGCGGCTCCAGTCGGCGGGTGTCCATGAAGCTGTAGCGCGCGAGAATCTGGTCGCTCCCCCGGCGCACGCTCTGGTCGGTCCGAATATCGAACTGGTCGATGTCGTTGTTCAGCAGCCCGTTGGAGATGAAGTTCGGGCTCACCAGTCCGCCGGGCGTCCCGAAGGCCGCGAGCGCCTGCGGGATGTTGGCCTGCGGGTACAGCGCGAGGAGTGCGCGCGCGACCGGGTCGAAGCACGACACCGGAATCGTCTTGGTGGCCGCATCGATGCACCCGGCTGGAATGAAGGTCGACGTGCGAAGCGACTGTGGCAGCTCGGACAGGATGCCCTGCCGCATGAGCGGCGTCGGCACGGTCGACAGCTTCGTCTGCGCCTGCGTGAGCCGTGTGCCCTGATAGTCGCCGAAGAAAAAGGACCGGCCAGTCACAATGGGCCCGCCCAGCGTACCGCCGCCGATGCTCTGGGTGAACTGACCCCTGGCGACGCCGGCCCGTTCGTTTTCCCACCGATTCGCATTGAAACGATCGTCGCGGCCGAACTCGAACAGCGATCCGTGAAAGGCGTTGGTTCCCTGCTTGATCGAGGCGTTGATGACGGCACCGGCGGCCTTGCCGAATTCCGCCGAATACGTGCGAGTCTGGACGCGGAACTCCTGCAGGGCGTCGACGGGCGGCTGAATAACCTGCGGGCTGCGCTCCTGCAGGTTGGTCGAAAACGAGTTGTTGTCGGCGCCGTCGAGCGTGTAGTTGTTCCAGGTCGCCGGATTGCCGTTCGCGTTGAAGAACGTATCCTCGCCGCGGCTCGTGATGCCGGCGGGCGCGACGTTGACGCCCGGCGTCAGCAGCGCGAGCTCGGCGTAACGCCGGCCGAGCAGGGGAAGATCCTTCAGCTGCCGTTCATCGACCGCATGTCCCATATTCGCCGTCTGTGTCTGCAGCAACTCCGACAGACCGACAACCTTCACTTCCTCCGACAACTGGCCGACCTCGAGCGTGAGGTTCGCTTCGCGGCGTTCCTGCACGTGCAGATCGATGGCGTCGTGAACGGCGCGCCGGAAGCCGCCCAACTCCGCGGTCACCGAATAGCGCCCGATTTTGAGCGCCGGAAACACGTACTGGCCTCTGTCGGTCGTCACGGCCACGCTCGCGACGCCGGTGTCGATTTGCGTGGCGGTGACGGTGACCCCGGGCAGAACGGCGCCGGACGCGTCGGTCACCGTCCCGACGATCGATCCGGTATCGAGCTGCGCGGACGCGGGTCCAGCGACAATGGCCACGAGGGCCAGCGTGACGATGGCCGTGATGAGTCCGAACCGTGTGTGTGACATCCTCTTTACTCCCTCTCGCTCGACAGGCGCACGACGTCTCCGATCGGCGAAGCCAGCTGCACGCGACCGCGCGTGCGCTCGCGAATCAGCGCCGTCGTCATGAGCACCATGGCGGCGGCCGATCCGATGATCACGAGATACCCGCGCGAATAGTCCGGCGTGCCGCCGCCGGCCGCGTGCGCCACGAACCCGAACGCAGGCGACACGATGAACGACCCGAACCAGCCAAACGTGATGGCCAGGCCGAGCGCGGTGCCCGACAAATCGGCGAACCGTCCGCTCAGGATCCCGAGCGTCGTCGGGAAAATGCTCGCCATGAACAATCCGACCACGAACAGCATGGCGGACGCGGCGATGGTGTTGTCGATCACCAGTATCGCGGCGAGGCCCGCCGCCGCTCCGATCGTGCTGCCAAGGAGAACCGGCAGCGGCGACACGCGCATCAGCAGGCGGTTGTTGACGAGGCGCCCGATCATGATGGCGACGGGGAACCACGAGAGCACGCGCGCCGCGGTGACTCTGTCCATCGAGAATCGGCCGAGCAGAAACGTCACCTGCCAGTCGAAGATCGACTGCTCCGTGCCGACGTAGAGAAACACGATGAGCGCGGGAACGAGAAACGCCGGCGACACCAGGATCCGTCGGGCCTCGACGATCGAGAAATCGCGGGCGTGCCGGGGGGGCGGAAAGACGACGGTGGCGAAATAGATCAGGACGGCGCCGGCCATCGCCGCGAGCACGAAGAGCACGGCCGCGAGGCCGCCGCGGCGCTGCAGCGGCACGATGGCGAATGACGTGACGAATGCGCCCACGCCGAAGAACACATCGAGCAGGTTCAGCGCCGCGGAGCGGTGCCCGGGATTGAGGTCGGCCAGCAGGCCGTGCGCGCCGGTGA
>QHWF01000969.1 GCA_003222455.1 Acidobacteriota bacterium | reverse complement strand
CTTCTGATTCTCCGGGATGTTCTTGATCGCGATCTCCCAGTTCGCGATCGCGTTCCTGGTGTCGCCGAGGGCGTGTAGCCCCGCGCCAGCCCGACGTTGGTGACGAACGTCTCATCGGGGTGGCGCTGGCGATTCTGCTTGAAGATCGCCATCGCCTGGTCCTTCTTGCCGGCGGCGAGGAGCGCCGTGCCGTACAGGTGGATGCCCATGACCGGCGCGTCGGCCATGGCAACCGCCTCGTCCATCACGCCGTCGGCGTCCCCGTCGTCGGCCATGCGCAAGAGCGCGGCTACGCGTACGCGTATTGCGGCTGACGCGGGTCAATTCTTCTCTTCTCGGTTCACTTCTGGCGTGCCGCCGGAATCTTCAGCAGGACGTAGGTGAGGTGCTTGCCCTGCGGCACGAGGAACGCGTGCGGCACACCCGCAGGAATGTGGACGATGTCGCCGGGGCCGAGTGGATGACGGTCGCCGCCGTCGAGCCGCGTCCCGAGCCACTCGCCCGCGGACGTCGTCCGCGTGCCCGCCATCACGCCGCCGAGCTGCAGCGTCCCTTCGCCGCTGTGCACCATCACGACGTCGATGATCGCGTCGTGCTGCTCGGGATTGCCATCGGCGTCGCGGTAAAGCATGCGGAAACGGTGGTCGCCGTAGTCGGCCAGCGTCTCGCGTGACGAGTGATCGTCGGCGACGTGCGTCGAGAGCGCCGCGTCGTGGGACCTCAGATCGGCCGCCTTCCAGATCGCGAATCCAGGCGGATCCGCTGCTGGCAGCGTCACCGAGGCGATGACGGCTGCCAGAATGCCAACGATCGTCTTCATTGCGAACCTCCAATCACGCGATAGATTCTGTTCTACAATCCTCCACGAGAGGAGCGTCAGATGAAGCTCCTACTCGCGCTGGCAGTGAGCGGCGCGTCTACGGCCGCCAGCGATCGTGCAGCGCTTCATCATCGCGGCGAACGTCACGCCACGTAACCGATCGGCGACGGGGCCGAGAACCGTCGGTGAAAACACGGGACGATGGCCTGCGTCCGTCGACCGAGGGTGCTTTGGACGGTATTCGCGGTCACGAGCTTCACGGTGCGCGGCAGGTTGGCCAATGGCCGGCCGACGAGCTCGTCGATCTATGGGGGCGCGCCTGTTCGGGCGTCGTCAAACATGAGTTCGTCATCGAATACCGCGATCTCGAGCCTCCCAAGACCGGCATCTTCGACGGTCTCCGGATAGCGATCGACCCCGATGTCGCCTTCGAGATGCAGTGCTTCCTGCTGCTCCACCTGTTCGGCCACTCCGTGCAATGGGTCGCTCCGTCTCTGGAGCACAAGCTCGCCGATCTGCAGCACACCGAGGACCGCGATCACTTCATGCAGGTGCTGCATGCGTACGAGCTCGAGGCGGCTGGCTTCGGGATGCAGTTGATGCACCAGGTCGGCGTCATGACGCTCGACCAATGGTTCAGCGATTTTGTCGGGACCGATTGGCGCTACGTCGAGCGCTACTATCGGACGGAGACACTTCCCGACTGGAAGTCGTGCATCGTCAGCGGTTGCCCGCTGGTGACGCCCGCGCCAATCCCCGAGCTGCGTCACCATCGCGTCGAGGTCCGGTTCGCGTTCTGAGTCGAGGTGGTCTCGAAGGCGAAGGAAGGTTCTGGAGGCGCATCCGGTAAAAGCGGATAATCCGCCCGTGCGCAACGCATTTCGCATGCTCGTGTGCGTGTCGCTTTCAACGGCCGCCGTTCGGGCGCAGAACCCGGTGCCGTCGAAGATTCCGAACGGTCTGCCGGAGTGGGCTTACAACATTCCCGACAAGGTGCAACCCCCCGAGCCGCGCGTGCCGGCGACCGTCCGTGCCGCGGGCAGCAGCAAGGAATACGAGGCCGCGGCGATCGTCGGCAACGCGAATCCTCCCGACTGGTTTCAGGACGAACATCCGCCGGCGCCGCGCAGCGTGAAAGGCCCGATGCCGAACGCGTGCGGGTCGTGCCATCTGATGTCGGGGCAGGGGCACCCAGAATCGGCCGACCTCGCGGGCATGCCGCCCGAATACATCATCCGGCAGATGACGTACTTCAAGAGCGGCGCGCGGAGCGAGGAAACGCGCATGGGGCCGATCGCTCGCGCCGTCTCCGAAGAGGACGTGCGCGAGGCGGCGGCGTATTTCGCCGCCATCACCCCTAGGCCATTCGTCAAAGTGATCGAGGCCGCGACGGCGCCGAAGACCTACGTCAGCGCCGATGCCCGCCATCGACGCATTCACCCCGACGGCGGGACCGAGCCGATTGGCCGCCGGATCATCGAGATTCCGGAAGACCCGATGCGGACGACGATCCGCGATCCTCACTCCGGCTTCATCGCCTACGTGCCGCCTGGCAGCATCGCAAAGGGCGCCGCTTTGGCGAAGGCGGGAGACGCCGGCAAGACGATTCAGTGCGCGCTCTGCCACGGCGATGCGCTCACCGGACTCGGCGAGGTGCCGCGGATTGCGGGCCTGCAGCCGGTTTACATCGCGCGGCAGCTCATGACGATGCAGAACGGCACGAGCGCCGGCGCCAACGCGGCGCTGATGAAAAAGGTCGTCGTGAATCTGTCGGAAGACGACATCATCGCGCTCTCCGCGTACCTGGGATCGCTTCCGCCCCGTTGATCGGCACGCCGACGATCACCGTGCAGACGGCATAGGAACGTAGCGCGAAGGCTTCAGCAAGAACTGGGGTGCGGATCAGGGATGACGTGCTGCCGGCACGGTGAAGGTGCTCGACTTCGGCCTGGCGAAGGCGATAGATCCAGCGGGTGCGTCGAGCGCGGACGCGATGACCTCGCCCACGCTCACGGCCCGCGCCACGCAGATGGGCACGATCATCGGCACCGCCGCCTACATGGCGCCGGAGCAGGCCAAGCGGCGACCCGTCGACGCTCGCGCGGACATCTGGGCGTTTGGCGTGGTCTGCTTCGAGATGATCACCGGGAAGCCTCTCTTCGCGGGCGAGACTATTAGCGAAACGGTTGCCGCGGTGTTGCGCGACGAAATCGATTGGAGCGCGGCGCCCGCCGCCGCGCCCGATCGAATCCGGTGCCTGCTCGCCCGCTGTCTTCATCGGGATGTGAATCAACGGCTTCAGGCGATCGGCGAAGCGCGGATTGTTCTTGATTCGACGGATGCGTGGACCGGTCCAGCCCCCTCGAGCGTCCGAAGCCAGGCGCCCACACCAGGAAGCAGATGCATCCCGTGGTGGAGCGTGGCGGTGCTGATCCCTGTCGCGACCGCCGCCGCGTGATGGTTACTGGGCCACGCCAATCTCCCGTCTCCTGACTTCCTCACTTACCTTGCCAACCGCCGTCGACGAAAACAGATTGCCCGGTCAGATACCCAGCCTCGTCGGAGGCGAGAAAAGCCACCACGCGGCCGACCTCGTGAGGAACCCCGGCGCGCCCGAGCGAGATCTGTGCGAGCACCTGCGGCAGAATGTCGGGCGCGTTCATGACCCACGAAGTCATCGGGGTATCGACCAAGCCAGGG
>QHWF01000967.1 GCA_003222455.1 Acidobacteriota bacterium | reverse complement strand
TCGTACGGGTTCATCTTGATCTTGTGCGGCCCGCGGCCGCACGTCATCTCGAACAGCTTGTCGTGCTGCGGCCACCCCTGCACCATCTTGCCGTTGCGATCGACGACGAAGATCACATGGTGATAGCGCCGCTGCCATCCACGCTTCTCAGCCGGCTCGCATGTGGCACCGAGCCCGTCGTCGTTGCCCGTAGCCGTACGCGGCGGCTGGAGCATGCCGTAGGGCGTCCACGGCTTCGCGCCGGCAGGCAGCGGCAGCTCACCGCGCTGGGCGATCCAGATGCGGTCGGGCGTCTCTGCATAGACCGCACCGACCGATCCCCACGTCCAGCCGTCATGCTTCACGCCATCATCCCCATCGGGCAGCGGCTGCGGCCAGTTCGCCACGAGCTCGTACGGTCCGAATTCCTCCTGCCCTCCTTTTTCCTGCGCCGCCGGAGCTGCGGCCGGCTGGGTGGAGGCATTCGCAGCAGTGGTCGACGGCGACCCGCAGGCGGCCAGCATGGCCAGCCCGAGGAAACCAAGCATCGCCAGCATGATGAATGACCTGGTGGGAACACGCATGGTGACTCTCCTTTCGCGTCTTGCGCGTGGGCTGACAACGATGAGACATGGTGGCGACGAACCTGTTCGGTTTGCGGAGCCACGACGATCAACGCAGAACTCGCGGAACCCGCAGAGAAAACCGGTTTTATTCTGCGAGTTCTGCGGTTTCCGCGTTGAATGTCGTGCCGTGTGGCGGCGTCAGTCTACTTCGGACACGCTCCTTCGTGCTGCCTTCAGGGGATCAAGACCCGACGGGTTATCTGCCCATTGCTCTCCCAGTCGGTCCTCTTGGTGTGGGGCTCTGCTATCCTGCCTTCGCGCGAGCTTCGTGATGGGGAGGTCACATGCGTTCCAATTGGAGGATGTGCGGGATATTGACGGTGGTCTTCTCGGCCGGTGTGGCCGTTGGTGCGCTGCAGCAGGGATCGCAGACACGACGCGAGCCGCAGTTCGAAAACGATCAGGTCGTGGTGTGGAAGTCCGTCATCCTGCCGAATCAGCCGCTGATGCTCCATCATCACGATCATGGACGGACGATCGTCGCGCTCAAGGGCGGAACGCTCGACGTCGTCAACGGCAAGGGCGAGACGATGAAACGGATGACGTGGGAGTCGGGCAAGGCGTACTGGCTCGACGTGGATCCGCCCGGCGAACAGCACGTCGAGATGCGGAAGTAGAAGTGAGACCGCGAACATGTCGACGCTATCGGGTCGTCTCCTTGCGCGACGACAGATCGTCCCTGAACACGGTGCCACCCTTCATCACGAAGCGCACATCGCGCAGCACGCCGATGGTGGTCAACGGGTTCGCGTGCACCGCAATCAGATCGGCGAGCTTCCCGGCGGTCACCGATCCGATGCGGTCCTGCATCCCGAGGATTTCCGCATTCACCGACGTCGCGGCGACGATGGCGTGCATCGCGGGCTCGCCGAGCGAGACACGATATTCGATCTCGCGCGCGTTCAGGCCGTGCGGCATCACGGGGGCGTCGGTCGCGAGCCCGATCGGCAGGTTGGCCGCGAGCGCGCGCCTGAAGCCGCCCATCGCGATCTCATTCACCACCCGGCCGCGCGCCTTCTCCGATTCAGGCACGTGCGGCGACTCCTGTATATAGGATGCGAGCGCCAGCGTCGGGACGTAGAACGTCTTGCGATTCTGTTTCAGCATCGCCACGGCCTCGTCGTCGAGGTACGATCCGTGATCGATCGTGCGGACGCCCGCGCGGATCGCGGCTTTGATGCCTTCGGCGCCGTGCGCGTGCGCCGCCACAGGCCGTCCCCAACGGTTGGCTTCCGTCACCGCGGCCTGAATCTCGGCGTCGGCATATTGCTGGGCGCCAGGAGTGATGCCCTTCGACAGCACGGCGCCCGTGACAAGGATCTTGATGAAGTCCGCGCCGTACTTGAAGTTCGTGCGCACCGCTTTGACGATTTCCTCCGGGCCGTCGGCGAGATTCCTCACGACCGGCACGTCGAGATAGATCGAGAACTGACGCGCGTCGCCGGCGCCACCCGTCGACGACACGTAGTTACCGGCGACGATCAGGCGAGGACCGGGCACAGCGCCAGCATCGATCGCCTTTCGCAGCTCGACATCGACATACGGCCAGGTCGGTCCCATGTCGCGGCAGGTCGTGAAACCGGCCATCAGCGTCA
The DNA here is from genome assembly GCA_003222455.1 of Acidobacteriota bacterium. Taxonomy (GTDB): domain Bacteria; phylum Acidobacteriota; class Vicinamibacteria; order Vicinamibacterales; family CAVVIG01; genus QHWF01. The sequence continues at coordinate 541 of QHWF01000967.1, read as the reverse complement.
GGCGCGCATTGCGCGCGCCCCACAATGCCGCTTCGGGGGGCGTCGTCGTCGTGAGCGCCGACTCCCAGTGCACGTCGTCGCGATCCGTGAGATGCGTATGGAGATCGATCAATCCGGGGAGGAGCGTCGCGCTGCCGAGATCGATGACCGTGGCGCCGGCGGGCACGGCCATCGTCGCAGCGACTTCCGCGATCCGCTCGCCGGTGATGCGCACCATCGCTGGCTCGAGCGGCGGGCCGCCCCGACCGTCGATGAGCCGTGCAGCCTTGACCACGATCGGTTGCGCGCCAGACGGCGATGGCGCGGCGATTGAGCCGCCGACGAGTGCAAGGACGATCGCGGCGCGCCAGGTCCTCATCGATGCCTCCGCGGGGAGTTTAGCAGCCCGTGGTGAAAATCCGGCGTCGCACCGAGGCCGGCGAGGCGCCCCGCTGACAAGGCGCGACGAGCGAGAATATCGGGAATATTTGAGGGAGGAGCAACGCAGTCAGCGGCCGGGGCCCCCACCGCGCGTTTTTCAGCGCGGTGGGGTGGAGCGGGG
>QHWF01000240.1 GCA_003222455.1 Acidobacteriota bacterium | reverse complement strand
GATCGGCGCGTCGCCGCCGGTGGTCGAGCGCTGTCTCGCCGAGGCGGGCATCGGTTTCTTCTTCGCGCCGACGTTTCACCCGTCGATGCGTCATGCGGCGCCCGTTCGCCGCGAGCTCGGCGTGAGGACCGCGTTCAACCTGCTCGGGCCGCTCACGAATCCCGCTGGAGCGACGCGGCAGCTGGTCGGCGTCCCGCGCCCCGAGTTCACGGAGCTGCTCGCGCGGTCCCTGCTGCTGCTCGGTTCCGAACGCGCGTGGGTGGTGCACGGCGCGGACGGCATCGACGAGCTGACGACTACCGGTTACACGAAGATTTCGGAGTGCCGGGACGGTGCCGTGAACACGTTCTATCTCCACCCGGCGGACGTCGGCCTGCCGAAGGCGCCGGCCGGTGCGCTGCAGGGAGGCGACGCCGGCGGGAACGCGCGTATCATCGAACATGTGTTGAATGCCGATCCAGGGCCTGCGCGCGATGTGGTCCTGCTGAATGCCGGCGCGGCGCTCTTGATCGCGGGTGCGGCCGCATCGGTCCAGGACGGCATTGCCGCCGCCGCGCGCGCGATCGATTGCGGCGAGGCGAAGCGAACGCTCGAGCGGCTCGTATCGATTTCCACGGCAGACGAGTCCGCGGCGGGGGCGACGGTATGACGGGAACCCCCGGGTCGTTGCCGCCCGGACGCCATTCGTCAGAGAACGGCGCCCCATCGGCAAACCTGCTCGCGACGATCGTGGCCGCGACGCGCCGGATTGTCGAGGTCCGCCGGGAACGTGAACCGCTGGCGGATCTGGCGAGGCGCGCGTCAGCGCTGCCCACGCGCGTAGTCCGGTTCGATGGCGCCTTGCGCGCGGCCGAACGGGTGAATGTGATCGCGGAGTGCAAACGACGGTCGCCGTCCGGAGGCGTGCTTCGCGCCGACTACGATCCGATTGCAATCGCCCGCGCATACGCAGGCGCGGGGGCGGCGGCGATCTCCGTGCTCACCGAGCCGACGTTTTTCGATGGCGCCCTGGATCACCTGCGGGCCGTCCGCGAAGCCGTCGATCTGCCGATCCTGCGGAAGGACTTTCTCGTTTCGGAGTACCAGCTGCTCGAGGCGAAGGCGGCAGGCGCCGATGCAGTACTGTTAATCGTGGCGGCGCTCCGGCCGGTCGAGCTCAAGGTCCTGCACGATCACGCACTGGGCCTGGGGCTCGACGTGCTGGTGGAGGTTCACGACGCCGGCGAGCTGGCGGTGGCCATCGATGTTGGAGCCCGGTTGATCGGCGTCAACAACCGGAACCTGCGGACACTCGAGGTCGATGTGCGTGCATCGGAAGCGCTGATCGCGCAGATGCCATCCGACGTCATCGCCGTGAGCGAAAGCGGGCTGACGTCGCCGGACGACATCGTCAAACTGCGACAGCTCGGGTATCGAGCCTTTCTCATCGGAGAACGGTTCATGTCCGCGCCCGATCCGGGAGCGGCGTTGCAGTCGGTGCTCGAAAGATGCGGCTCCGCGACGGATACAAGTGTGGAAGCGTGACGTTATCGATCGGCGGCCTCTCGTAGCGCAGGCCTAGCTAGAGGCCTGCATCGTGGGCGCTACCGTGATTTCTTCAGCCGTGAAGGCTGACAGGTGACTTGCAACCGGCTCAGAGGAGAGCCGTCAGGTGTTCGTGAAGATTTGCGGCATCACACGCCTCGACGATGCGGAGGCGGCCGTGGAGGCTGGGGCCACCGCGCTGGGATTCGTGTTCTGGCGCGAGAGTCCGCGGTTTCTCGATCCGTACCGCGCCCGCACCATCGTTCGCGCGTTGCCGGCCTTCGTCACGACCGTCGGAGTCTTCGTGAATCAGCCGCCTGAGTACGTCGCTGGAGTTGCGAGCTTGGTGCCGCTCGCTGCGGTGCAATTGCACGGTGACGAGCCGGTCGCTCACGTCCAGCAGGTGGGGCGGCCGGTGATCAAGGCGTTGACGCTCGACCTGGCTTCGCAGCCGGATGGCCTGACCGTGTGGCCCGGACGCGTGACGATTCTGATCGACGCCCACGATCCGGTGCGGCGCGGTGGAACGGGGCGGACCGTCGATTGGGCCGCCGCCGCTTCCATCAGCGCGCAGCGCCGCACCATGCTGGCCGGCGGGCTGACGCCTGACAATGTCGTTCAGGCGATCGATCGTGTACGACCGTTCGGCATCGACGTCACCTCGGGCGTCGAGCGCTCACCCGGCATCAAGGATCACGACCGCCTGCGCGCGCTGTTTCGCGCGCTGACCGTCTGCCGGCCGGAACGGATGGAGTGTGAGTAATGACAACCTGCGACCGAGCACACGAGAAGAAAGCCCTTGGGTACATTCTTCGTGCGTGCTTCGTGTCTTCGTGACTTCGTGGTTGCATTTTTGGTGGTGGATTCGTGGGCTGGCGTGAAGAACGATGACTGTGACAACCAGGCGCGATCCTGACCTTCGTGGATACTTCGGCGAATTCGGCGGCCGATACGTTCCTGAGACGCTCGTTGAGCCGGTCGAAGAGCTCGAGCGCGCATACCTTGCCGTGCGTGACGATCCCGCATTCACGATCGAGCTCGATCGACTGTTGAAGGACTATGTCGGCCGCCCCACCCCGTTGTACGAGGCGAAGCGGCTCAGCCAGGCGTCCGGCGGCGCGAGAATCTTTCTCAAACGCGAAGACCTCACGCACACCGGCGCGCACAAGATCAACAACGCGCTCGGACAGGCGTTGCTGGCCGCCCGCATGGGCAAGCGGCGCATCGTCGCCGAAACCGGCGCCGGACAACACGGCGTCGCGACGGCCACGGCCTGCGCACTGCTCGGCCTCGAGTGTCATGTCTACATGGGCGCCGAGGACATGGATCGCCAGGCGTTGAACGTGTTCCGCATGCGGCTGCTCGGTGCGGAGGTCAGCCGCGTGAACGCCGGCAGCCGGACGTTGAAAGACGCCATCAACGAGGCGATGCGCGACTGGGTCACCAACGTGACCGACACGTATTACCTGCTCGGGTCGGTGCTGGGGCCGCACCCCTACCCGTTGATGGTGCGCGAGTTTCAATCGGTGATCGGCCGCGAAGCGCGGGAGCAGATCGTCGAGCAGACCGGCCGGCTTCCGCACGCGATCGTGGCGTGCGTCGGCGGCGGCAGCAACGCGATCGGCATCTTCGATGCGTTCATCGACGATCGTGAGGTGCGCCTGATCGGCGTGGAGGCGGGCGGCGAGCAGATTATCCGCGGCCGGCACGCCGCGCGGTTTGCCGGCGGCAGCCCGGGCGTGCTCCAGGGCACGCGCACGTTCGTGCTGCAGGACGAGGACGGCAATATCGAGCTGACCCATTCGATTTCCGCGGGGCTCGACTACGCGGCGATTGGGCCCGAGCACGCCTGGCTGCGGGCCGTCGGGCGCGCGGAGTATGCCCATGTGACCGACTCGGAGGCGCTCGATGCGTTTCAGACCCTGTCGCGGCTGGAAGGGATTCTGCCGGCGCTCGAATCGGCCCATGCGATTGCGCACGCGCAGCACGTGGCGAAGCAACTCGGCCCATTGGCGATTGTGCTGATCAATTTGTCGGGTCGCGGGGACAAGGACGTGCAGACCGTGGAGAAGAATCTTGAAAGGAAAACAGCTACCACGGAGGACACGGAGGACACGGAGGTGAAATCCTGATGGTGAGCGGTCTCAAGGAAGGATTATTCCTCCGCGTCCTCCGCGTCCTCCGTGGTGGAGACGTAGCGTGAGCCGCATAGCCGACACGTTCGCGCGTCTTCGAAGCGAAGGACGGCCAGGCCTGGTGACGTACACGGCCGCCGGCGATCCGGATTTGCCGCGCTCGGCCGAGATCCTGAAAGCGCTCGACCGGGCGGGCGCCGATGTGCTGGAAGTGGGCGTGCCGTTCTCCGATCCGCTGGCGGACGGCCCGGTGATTCAACGCGCAACCGAGCGCGCTCTGGCCGCCGGCGGCTGTCTGCGCACGGCATTGTCGATGATTGAGGCTGTCCGGCTGCACGTGTCGGCGCCCATCGTCGTGTTCAGTTACGCCAACCCGTTGATGCGGATGGGCGTGAGTGCCTTCGCCGCGCGCGCAGCCGGCGCCGGTGTGGACGGCGTGCTCGCGCTGGATCTGCCGATCGAAGAAGCGGGATCGTTCCGGTCCGAGATGAAGCGGGCCGGCCTCGACACGATTTTCCTGCTCAGTCCCACGACCACCGACGCGCGAATCGAGCGCGCCGCGGAGCTGGGGAGCGGGTTCCTGTACGGCATCTCGCGGCTGGGCGTGACCGGCGCGCGCGACACGGTCGCATCGGGCGCCGAAGCGCTCGTGCGGCGGGTTCGCCAGCGGACGTCGATGCCCATCGCGCTCGGGTTCGGCATCTCGCGGCCCGAGCACGTCGCCCAGGTTGCGGCGTATGCGGATGCGGCGGTTGTGGGCAGTGCGCTGGTCTCGACCATCGCCGAGGCGGGCTCGTCGCCGGACCTGATTGATCGCGTCGAAGAATACGTGCGATGGCTGAAAGGCGCCCATGCGCACGCTTGACGACCTCCGCAACGACATCGACCGCGTGGACGAAGTGCTCGTCCGGCTGCTGAACGAGCGCGCGCGCGTGGCCTGCGAGATCGGCCGCCTGAAAAAAGCCCAGGGCATCGAGGTGTATCAGCCCGGGCGCGAGCAGCAGGTGCTCGAGCACGTGCGGAACGTTGCGGTGGAAGGCCCGCTCGGGCCCGACGCCATCGCGCGATTGTTCGAACGCATCATCGACGAGGCGCGGCGGCTCGAGCGGCGTCTGGTCCACGACGAGATCAGCGTGGTGTCGGATGACGGTCACTCGTGAGGGCAGCGGAGGCGAGACAACAGCTATGGTCGTAGTCATGCAGGAGCGAGCCACCGAAGAGCAGATCGCGCAGGTCGTCGCGCGCCTGGTGGAAATGGGGATGGACGTCCACCGGTCGACGGGCGTCGAGCGGACCGTCCTCGGCGCCGTGGGCCAGGGACTGCCCGACGCCGGGCTCATCGAGATGCTGGACGGCGTCCACGAGGTCCTGAGGATCTCGTCGCCGTACAAGCTCGCCAGCCGGACGTTCAAACCCGAAGGAACCGTCGTCATGATTGGCGACATCCGGCTGGGCGGCGACGAGGTCATCGTCATGGCCGGTCCGTGCTCGGCCGAGAACGAGAAGCAGGTGGGCACCACGGCGGCCGCGGTCCGTCGTGCGGGCGCGAAGATCCTCCGCGGCGGCGCGTTCAAGCCGCGCAGCTCGCCGTACAGCTTCCAGGGGCTCGGCGAGGAAGGGCTGCGCCTGCTCCGGGACGCGTCGCGCGCCGAGAACCTGAAATTGATTACCGAGGTGATGGACCTCAGCCAGATCGAGCTGATCGACCGGTACGCCGACATCTTCCAGGTTGGCGCGCGCAACATGCAGAACTTCACGCTGCTGCGGGAGCTCGGTCATGTGCGCAAACCGGTCCTGTTGAAACGGGGCATCTCCGCGACCATCGAGGAATGGCTGCTCTCGGCGGAGTACGTGTTGAGCGGCGGCAATACCGACGTCATCCTCTGCGAACGCGGCATCCGCACCTTCGAGACCGCGACGCGCAACACCTTCGACATTTCCGCGATTCCGGTCGTGCGCAAGCTCAGTCATCTCCCGATTGTTGCCGACCCGAGCCACGGCGCCGGACGCCGCGACATGGTGGTGCCCATGGCGCGCGCCGCGGTCGCGGCCGGCGCCGACGGTCTGATCATCGAAGTGCACTGCGATCCGGATCATGCATTGAGCGACGGCGCGCAGTCGCTGTTCCCGAGTCAGTTCGATCGATTGATGGCCGAGCTGCGGATCATCGCGCCGGCAATCGGACGAAGCATCTGTCTCGAGCCCGTTGCGAGGCGCGGATGGTCGTAATGCGATCACGAAATTGTAGATTTCAGATTTCAGATTTCAGATTGGAGATGATTTCAGATTGGAGATGATTTGAGATTGAGATCACGTTTCAGATTTCAAGTAATCGGACTGCGCTCACCCAATGTCACAATCTTCAAATGCAATCTGCAACCCTGGAAGCTGCAGTCTGAAAGCTGGATCCTGAAATCTGGATTCTGAAATCTGAAATCGCAATCTGAAATCTGCAATCTGAAATCTGAATTCCATGGCGCTGCCCGTCATCCAGCCAGGCCAGCCCGGCCGCCGCGACACGCAGCCGCCGCTGTTTGCGAAGGTCGGCATCGTCGGCCTCGGGCTGATCGGCGGATCGATCGCACTTCGGGCGCGGGAGCTCTGGCCGACGTCTCTGGTGATCGCGGTGGACAACAAAGACGTGTTGGAAACCGCGATGCGCCTGCACGCGATCGACGTCGCCGCCGACGACCTGTTCGTTCTCGCCGAAGCAGACCTGATCGTGCTCGCCGCGCCAGTCAGGCAGAACATCGCGCTGCTCGGGCAGCTGGACGATCACATCAAGAAGCCGGCGATCGTGACGGATACCGGCAGCACCAAACGCGACATCGTGAAGGCCGCGCGGCATCTGCCGGCGCGGTTCACGTTCATCGGCGGGCATCCGCTGGGCGGCGCGGCGAAAGGCGGGCTGGAGCACGCGCGGTCGGATCTCTTTGCTGGTCGCCCGTGGCTGCTGACGCCCGACGGGGAACTCTTTCATCCCTCGTCCCTCGATTCTGCCCGGGACGAACGGCAGGCGACCGAAGGGCTGGAGCAGCTCTCAGCGTTCATCCGCGCGCTCGGTTCGGAACCACGGATGCTGACAGCGGACGCCCACGATCGGCTGGTGGCATTTCTGAGCCACCTGCCGCAGATCGCCGCGAGCGCGTTGATGCAGGTCGTCGGCGACGCCGTGGGCCCCGACGGACTGGCGCTCGCGGGACGCGGTCTCGCCGACACCACGCGCCTGGCCGGGAGTCCACCCGATATCTGGAGAGACATTGCCGCCACGAACGCGGATCGGATTGGTCCGGCGCTCGACGAATTGATCGGGCTGCTGCAGGACTTGCGGCGCGACTTACCGGACGGCGATCGGCTCACCGACGTCTTTTCTCACGCGAGCGATCTGCGCGATCTTCTTCGCCAGAAGTAGAGCCGAACGCCCGGCCGCGAGGTCCGCCTGAAGGCGGACACTACCGAGGTCTCGCCCGCGGCCATCGCGCAGCAGGTCACCTGCAACTGAACGCTGGAACGATCAGTTAAAGAACGAGCGCTTCCCTGGGTACTGTCCGGCTTCAGCCGGACCTGGCCACGGACGCCGCAGACCGGGACAACAAATCTGAAGGACGGTTTTCTGCGAATTCTGCGAGTTCTGCGTTGATCGTCGTGCTCGCCGTCAGGGCGCCGCCGGCGCCGGCAGCAGCGTAACGACGGTGGAGCGATCGAACGGGAAGTATTTCCGGAATACGTCCTGCAGGATCTGCGGCGTCACGGCGTCGATGCGCTCGTTGCGCGTTAGAATCTCGACCGGGTCGCGGCCGAGGGTGTGCACCGTCTCGAGGCGGCGCAGCCAGTAGTCGTTCTGTTTCAAGGCCACCTCGTAGCCTCGGCGCGCCGATTCCTTGGCCCGGTTCGTGAGATCGCTCGAGGGTCCTTCATCCTGCAGCCGCTTCAATTCCTGCATGACACGCACGGTCATCGACTCCAGATTCTCCGGGGCGGCGCCAAAACGCACCTGGACGTAGCCGGCGCCCCGCTGCGGCAGCGGTTGTGACAGGCCGACCGACACGGTGTATGTCTGACCGAGCTCTTCGCGCAGGATGTCGCGCAGCGCCGTCTCCAGCACGGTTGTCGCTTCCGCGATCCTCTCCTGTTCCATCGGGTCGGCGGGCGGGTCGGCGAAAAAGCTGATGACCGTCTGGCCACGGGGCTCGCGGCCCGCTTCGACGAAGACGCGCTCCGACGACTCCGGGAAATGGATCCCGATGTCACGGTGTCGCGAGCTCGATTGGCCGGTTGAGGGCAGCGAGCCGAGGTATCGCGCCAGCAACGGCACGGTCTCGTCAACGGTGAAGGCTCCCACCATGAAAAACGTGAAATCGGCCGCGTTCGAAAACCGCTGTTGGTAGAAGGCGAGCATCTTCCGCCGATCGAGCATGGCGAGGCGCTCGGTAGTAAGCGGTTGCACAGTGTAGTGATTCGACGTGTTCACTTGCGCGAGCTTTTCGCCGAAGATCTGGGCCGGCGCGCGGCCACGGTTGGACAGCATCGCTTCGAGCTGGCGCTTCATCAGCGCAAACGACTCATCGTCATTTCCCGGTGCGGTGAAGTTCTGGAACAGCAGCTGGAGCGCCGTTTCGAGATGCGCCGGGGCCGCGGACCCGGAAATACCGTGCGAGGACAGGAACGCATAGGGGCGCGCCGACGCGATTTTGCCCGCCAGCACCTTCTGCAAATCGACCGCCTTCAAACCGCCGGCGCCCGACAGGTTGACGAAACCCGTAGCCAGCGTCGCTTCCGGGTAGTCGGCAGCGGGCGCCAACGACGTTCCGCCGGGCGCGTCGAGCGTGAACAGGACCTGATCGTTCTTGAAGTCGGTCGGTTTCAACCATGCGTCGACCCCATTCGCGAACTTCACGACCGTGACGCCGAGCCCGTCGATCGCGCGTCGCGAAACCACCGCGGCCGCCGCCGGCGCGTGTTCCATGAGCGCACGTCCCGAGCTCGCGTCCACCCACTCCGTGACTGGCGCCGCATTGGTGGCGGTCAGGGCCGCCTGAAGCTCGGCGTCGCTCGGAATGCGGATTGCCGGCTTCTGCGGCGAGACCGCGAGAATCACCCGGCTGTCGTCGGCCAGCAGCGCCTTGGCCATCGCCGACGCTTCATTCACCGAGATTCCGGGCAGCAGCTGCTGCACCAGCTTGTATTCGTACTCGATTCCAGGACTCGGCTCGTCGTCCAGGAAGTAGCGCACGTATTCGGAGGCAAACGAGCTGCTCTCGGTCTTGTCGCGCTCGCTGTAGGCCCGCTCGTACGACGCGGCCATCCATTTCTTCGCCCGATCCATTTCCGTCGCGCTGAAGCCAAACTCACGGATTCGCTTCGCTTCAGTCGCGAGCGCGGCGATCCCGTCCTCGAGCCGGCCGTCCTGGACGCCGGCGCCCAGGGTGAAGGTCGAAACTGTCCGGCTGATCGAACTGTTGCTGGCGCCGCCGTTGAGAATCTTCGCGTCGCCCTTACGCGCGATCTCGCCGAACCGATCATCGATCATGTCATCCACGAAACGCTCGATGAGCTGCCGGCGATAGTCTTCAACCCGGGATTCGCTTTCACGCGAACGCTTGCGGAGAATCTGGACGTTCGAAGACGTCGCTTCAGGATCGGTGACGACGCTCACCAGCGTCTCCGTGTGGATGGGAACGGTGCGGTCCGGCTGCGGCGCGCTGGTTCCCCGCGCCTTCACGCTGGCAAACGTCTCCTTGATCGATTGCTCGATCTGGCTCGCATCGATGTCGCCGACGGCGATCACCGCCATCCGGTCGGGCCGGTACCAGGTGTCGTAAAACGCGCGCAGCCGTTCGACCGGCGCGTTCCGGATCACATCAGGCTTGCCGATCGGCAGTCGCTCGGCATAGCGCGACTTGTAGAACAGAATCGGAAACTGCTTGTCGCGGATCCGCGAGCCGGCGCCGAGGCCGCCACGCCATTCCTCGATGACGACGCCGCGTTCCTTGTTCACCTCTTCCTCGCTGAGGGTGAGTCCGCCGGCAAAATCCGCGAGCGCCGCGAGCCCCTTCGACACGATATCGGGTTTGTCGGTCGGCAAGTCGAGCAGGTACACGGTTTCGTCGAAGCTGGTATAGGCGTTGACATGAGGCCCGAGCCGAGAGCCAGTGGACTCGAAGTACGACACCAGTTCGCCCGGCTTGAAATGATCGCTGCCGTTGAAGGCCATGTGCTCGATCAGGTGCGCGAGGCCCTGCTGATTGTCGGCCTCGTTGATCGACCCGGCCTTGACGGCCAGCCTCAGCGAGATCCGCTTCGCGGGCCGATCGTTGTGACGGACGAAGTACTTCAGGCCGTTCGGCAGCGTGGCGGTGTGCACCGCCTTGTCGAAGGGGAGCGCGTCCTGCAGATTGAACGTCTGCGCGGTGGCGATCACCGCAAGCCACAAGACAGCGACTGATGAGCCGAGGAAGCGCAGTTTCTGTGGCATCGCGACGCAACGCCGACGCACTCGCACGTTCATGCAGCCTCCGGATCCAGCGATCGTAGCACGTATAATTGCCACATGGACAACGACTTCGGGGCAGTGATCCTGAGCGCGTGCCGGACGCCGATCGGATCGTTCGGCGGCGTGTTCAGAGATCTCTCGGCGGTCGATCTCGCGACCATCGTCGTCCGCGAGGCGATCGCCCGGGCGCACGTTCAAGTGACCGATGTCGGTGACGTGGTCCTTGGATGCGTGCTTCAGGCAGGTGCCGGGATGAACGTGGCGCGGCAGGCCGCCCTCCGGGCCGGGCTGCCGGTTGACGTTCCCGCTGAAACGGTGAATCGCGTGTGCGGTTCAGGCCTGCAGGCGGTTGTCCACGCGACCGAGGCCATTCACATGGGGTACGTGGATACGGTCGTTGCCGGCGGGACCGAGTCGATGTCGAACGCGCCCTATCTTCTCGCCGGTGCGCGGTGGGGCTATCGGATGGGCAACGTTGAAGCGATTGATTCGATCCTGACCGAGGGCTTGATGTGCGCGATCGAGCACTGTCACATGGGCATGACCGCGGAGGCCGTCGCCGCCCGATATCAGATTTCGCGTGAGGATCAAGATCGATTCGCGGCAGAGAGCCAGCAGCGCGCAGAGCGCGCGATCAAGGCGGGCCGCTTCAGAGACGAGATCGTGCCTGTCGAGATCCCGCAGAAGAAAGGGGAGCTCCGGCGCGTCGACACCGACGAATATCCACGCGCCGGGACAACGATGGAGAAGCTCGCCGAACTGAAGGCGGCATTCAACAGGAAACAGGGAAGTGTGACGGCCGGCAATGCGTCCGGGATCAATGACGGCGCCGCTGCGCTGGTCGTGACCTCCCGCGCGAAGGCGAGCGCCATGGGAGCTGCGCCTCTGGCGCGCATCGTGTCGCACGCGGTCATCGGCGTCGACCCGGCGATCATGGGAATGGGCCCGGTCCCCGCCGTTCGCCAGGCGCTCGATCGGGCCCGCCTCAGAACCGAGGACATCGATCTGTTTGAACTGAACGAGGCGTTCGCCGTCCAGTCGCTCGCGGTCGTGCGCGAGCTCGGCCTCGACGCGGCGAAGGTCAACGTGAATGGCGGCGCCGTCGCGCTCGGTCATCCGATTGGCGCCAGCGGCGCGCGGATCCTGACGACATTGATTTATGCGCTGCGTGCGCGGAAGCTCCGGCACGGAGTCGCATCGCTGTGCATCGGCGGCGGGATGGGGATTGCGATGGTTGTGGAGGCGCTGTAGAAATTCGGAATTCGGAATTCGGAATTTGACATCAGGAATTGCGATCGTCCGTCGCGCGCTCGAGGCCGTCGTCGCGCATGCGCGTGCTGAAGCGCCGCGCGAGTGTTGCGGATTGCTCCTGGGGCGGCCCGATTCCGTCAGCGAGGCCGTGGCGGCACGCAACATCGCCGCGATGGCGACGCGATTTCTGGTGGATCCGCAGGATCACATCAACACCCTGCGGGCGGCGCGCGGGCGCGGGCTCGAGATCCT
>QHWF01000239.1 GCA_003222455.1 Acidobacteriota bacterium | reverse complement strand
AAGGGCTCGAACGGGCGGGCCTCATGGCGCAAGCCGACACCCATCGCTTCGTGCGCCGGCGGCTCGACTTCGTTTGAAAGAACTACCGCCTGAAAGGCGGTAGACTCTGCGCGCGACTGAAGGTCGCAGCTGCGCCGCCGTGGGCGGTAATTCTTTCATGGGAAGACTATGTCTTTGCTATGCCCACGTGCACGATAGTCCGATGCGGCCACCTGGATCCGACCTGCTGAAAGCTGACCGGCTGAGCCGGTGGGATTAAAACCTGGCACGTGGGCACTGAAGAACGTCACGATTGAACGCAGCGGTCGCGAAGGACGCAGAGTAAGCCGCGATTTCTTTGCGGCCTTCGCTTTGCGTGCTACGGCGGCGTCACTCAGCCGAAGACGCTCCTAGCCGGGCCGGTTGGGAGCCCACAAACGTCCGGCCCGCAGCCGCTTCATCGCCGAAAAGATTTCGATGTGGCTGTCGACGACACGCTTGCGCTCGGCTTCGTCGGGCTCGAGCGTCCAGACGTCGCGCTGCGACGTCCCGCCGAGGGCGATGCCATCGCTGCGCGGCATCATGTGAATCGGGAGGCTGCCGGGCCGCTCCGGCTGGTTCCGAAGCCCGCCCTGCGTGTGATAGTTGACTTCCGGCTGCGGCACGAGCACCGTGAGCTGGCCCTTGAGCGGGACGAGCTCCTGATCCGCGAACAACTCACGCGCGCCAAGACCGGTGCAGTTCACGATGATCGGCTCGCGAAGCGCCATGAGATCGCGCGGCGTGTCGAATTTCCGGATCACGATGTGCCCGCCCCAGAGCAGGACATCACGCACGAGCGCGTCGAGATAGAGTGACGGCTCAATCCGGATGGTCGGATTGCGAATGGCGTACCTCGTGGGGAACGGATGCTCGCCAGGCTGCAGGACTTCACGGCCAGCATCGAAGCCGGCGTTCAGGTTCGGGCGATCCGGGCTGCCCTCCGGCGGCGCCGGCATGTCGTTCGACAGCGTGTAGTTGTCGAGCCACGAAACGCCGTAGGACGGGCCCGCCATGAGATGCAGCTGACGATAGGCAATGTCGGCCGCGCGACGGTATTGCGCGTCCCATTCCGGCGTCCGCCGGTCGGGGTCCACCAGTCCAGAGGCGGGCGTGAACCCGGCGAGCGACATGTTCGATGTGACGTCCGGCGGGACGGCCATCGCGTAGATGGTCACGTCGAAGCCGCGCCGCTGCAGTTGTCGCGCGGAGGTCAGGCCGACCGCGCCACACCCGATGACGGCCGCGCGCCGTTCCTGGTGCGCGGTGGCAAATTCCGCCGCCATCAGGCCGGTGCCCCACGACAGCGACATTCCCGCGCCGCCATGACCGTAGTTGTGAATCAGCAGGTGATCGTCGAGCTTGTCGGCCTTGAGCACGAACCCGGAATCACGATGCGGCCGCAGCCCCACGGTCGTGCGAATGACGCGGTCCCAGGCCGCATTCACCGCCGCGAGCGCGATCGGCCCTCTGACCGGTTGCCCTGGCGGCGGCCGCCGTACGGCGCAGCCGCCGAGTCCGAAACCGACCGCCGCCAGGCCGGATGTCGTCAGGAAGGTTCGTCGGTTCATGCCCAACCCACCGCGTGTCCGACAATCATAGACGAACAGCACCCTGCAGCGTCAGCGCCGAGCACGCTGCAGCGTCAGTTCTGAGCACCCTCCAGCGTCAGTGCCGAGCACGCTGCAGCGTCAGTTCTGAGCACGCTGCAGCGTCAGGGCCGAGCACTACTGCGTCAGTTCTAACGTCAGGCCGCCGGGCGAAGCAACGAGGCGATTGACGATACCAACTGCGACGCATCAACCGGCTTGGCAACGTGGGCGTGAAAGCCCGCCTTCAGTGCGTGCTCGACGTCTTCCGGCCGCGTGTGCGCCGTCAATGCGATCGCCGGCAGGTGGCGCGCGCCGGGCTCGTTTTCGCGGATCTTCTGGATCAGGCTATAGCCGTCTTCGTCCGGCATGCCGATGTCCGCAATCAACACGTCCGGCTGGAACCGCTCGATCAGGGTGCGCGTCTCGCGCGCCGACCCGCTGGTGATCACCTTCGCACCGGCGTACTGGAGGATCTCCCGCACCACCTCACGCGTGTCGGTATCATCGTCCACGACGAGCACGCAGGCGCCCGGCAGGCTGATCGCGAAATGTTCACCGACGACCGGCCGCCGCGGTGCGGTGACCGAGGCCGACTCCGTCCGCGGCAGCGTGACGGTAAAGGTCGCCCCGCGACCGAGTCCGGGGCTCTCCGCCGTCACGGTGCCGCCGTGCAATTCGACGAGGTGACGCACAATCGACAGTCCGAGGCCCAGGCCCCCGTGCGATCGCATGGTGCCGCTCTGCCCCTGTCGAAAACGATCGAACACGTGAGGCAGGAAATCGGCGCTGATGCCCGTGCCCGTGTCGCCGACGATAATCTGTGTCGCGTCGTGCGTCTGGCGCACGGCCACGTCCACCCAGCCGTCTTTCGGCGTGAAACGGACCGCGTTCGCGAGAAGGTTCCACACCACCTGCTGGAGCCGCTGCGGATCGACCTGCACGTCGGCGACCATGCCTTCGACGTGGTTCGTCACCTGAACGCCCTTGCTCTCGGCGGCGGGAGCAATCGCTTCGATCGCGGCCTCGACCACGCTGACCACCGACACCGTGCTCGGGTTCAATTTGATCTGGCCGTTGATCGTGCCCGTCACGTCGAGCAGGTCGTCGATCAGGCGCGCCTCCATGCGCGCGTTCCGCTCGATCACGCGCAGCGCGTGTTCGAACCGGGCCGCATTTGGTTGATGGCGCCGCAGGATCGACGCCCACCCGAGGATCGCGGTGAGCGGCGTGCGCAGCTCGTGCGACACCGTCGCGAGAAAATCGTCCTTGGAGCGGTTCGCGGCCTCAGCGGCAATCCGTGCTTCGTGCTCGCGCTGCGCCTGATCGACGCCGCGGGCGATGATGAGCGAGAGGAGCCCGGACAGTACGATCACGGTGATGGAGGCGATGACAACGATGCGGCCAAGGCGATTCACGGGCGCGAGCGCCTCTTCGTAATCGAGGCGCGCGACGATGCAGCCGTCGCCGATGGCGGGGACCGGCCGTACTCCGGCCAGGAGGCCTTTGCCCTCAGATCCGAGGATCAATTCGAGGCCCATGTCCGGATCGTCGTGCTGAGGGCTCGCGGCGCACTGGCGCACCGCAGCCAGCAACGCGGGACGCACCGTTGCCTTGTCCCCTTGTGCGCCAAGTGGCACGATCACGCGTCCCGTGCCGTCGGTCAGCAGCAGTTCGCCGCGCGTCTTCAACCCGGACCGATCGATGAACGTCGAGGCGAGATCGCTGAGGGGAAACACGGCACGAACGGCCAGTTGCTGGCGCGTCGCCTGCATGGTGTAGATGGCGCTGTCGTCGAGACCGCCGATGACGGCCAATCGAGGCGGAGTCGGTGGCGTCGCCGTCTCGGGCCATGTTTCCGCGGCGACCACGCGCCGGGGGCCCGAGTAGAGCTCCACGGCGACAGCGTGCTCCGCGTTGCGGAACCCGCGCAACGCGACCCGCGCGCACTCGCGCTCGAAGGCCACGCCGCCGCGCGCCGGGTGCTCGCCGCACAGCGATTCGACGCTCGTGAGGAACGCCTGCAAGCGATCCTGCTGGCGTTCGAGCGCGCGCGTCAACGCGTCGCCTCGCGAATCCGCCACGACGCGCGCGGTCGCAACGGCTTGCGCCGTAAGAGTGTCACGCGACGCGCGGTAGGCGAAGAACGCGAGTACGCCGATCGCCGCGACATTCAAGGCCACTAAGATGAGCGCAGATCGAGAGCGGATCGAGAAAGATCGCATGAACGGTACCTGCTACTGGCGACGGAATACGGGGAAAGTTAAGTATAGCAGCCGCAGAGGTTAGAGGAACGGCGAAGTTACGTATCGATGAGATTCTGGATGCAGTATGGATGAGGTCGGCGCGTCCTCCGCGTCCTCTGCCGTAAGCGCTCAGCGTGAGCTCGTCGCTGGGCGCAGTTTCATGTTCGCGAGCACAAAGGCCCACTGATCCGCCACCTCCGCGATCCGCTTCTCGGTGGGACGGTAGCCGTGCGATCCCTGCGTTTCGACGCGAATGAGGACCGGGCGATCGCATGCCTGCGCCGCCTGCAGCGTGGCCGTGAACTTGAACGAATGACTGGGCACGACGCGATCGTCGTGATCGGCCGTGGTCACGAGGGTCGCCGGATAGCAGCTGCGCGCTTTGACGTTGTGCAACGGAGAATACTTGTAAAGATACGCGAAGTCCTGGCTATTCTCGGCCGATCCGTACTCGGTCGCCCAAGCGGCTCCGCCGGTGAACTTGTGGTACCGCAGCATGTCCATCACGCCGACCGCCGGCAGCGCGACCGCGAACAAGTCCGGCCGCTGCTCCATCACGGCGCCAACCAGCAGGCCGCCATTGGAGCCACCCATGATGCCGAGCGTTTCCGCCGACGCATACTTCTCCCGGATCAGATATTCGGCGGCGCCGATGAAGTCGTCGAACACGTGCTGCTTCCGCTCGAACATGCCGGCCTCGTGCCAGGCCTCGCCGTACTCGCTGCCACCGCGCATGTTCGCGGTGGCCCACACCCCGCCACGCTCCAGCCAGGCGGGCACATCCGATCGGAACGTCGGCAGCGTCGCGATGTCGAACCCGCCATACCCGTACAGCATCGTCGGATTGCCGCCGTCCTTCCTGAAATCCTTCTTGTGCGTGATGAACATCGGCACACGCGTGCCATCCTTCGAGTTGAAGAACACGCGTTCGGTCGTGTAGAGCGCCGGATCGAATGTGAGCCGCGGCGGCTCGAACGGCGTGCTGCGCCCGGTCGCCATGTCGAAGCGGAACACGGTCGCCGGATACAGCGGCGACGTGAAGGTGTAGAACACCTCCGGCCGCGCGAAGCGGCCGAACGGGCCGTTGATGGCACCAAGCCCCGGCGGCGCCACTTTCCCCGCCGGCACGCCATCGAGACCGTAGAACTGCACTTCGCTGGCGACGTCGACGAGCGCATTCACTGCGAGCCTGCCCGCAACGAGCCGCGCCGACTCGATTGAGTTCCGGGTCTCCGGGACAATCGTTTTCCAGTTCCCCGCGTCGGCCCGCTCGAGCGCTACCGACACAATCTTCTTGTTCGGTGCATCGCGGTCGGTCAGCAGGTACAGCGTGCCATCGACGACGCCCAGGGGATCGTACGCCGCGGTGTGGCCCGGATACAGCGCGCGAACCGGCGCGCCGAAATCCGGCGCGAGCGGATCGCCGAGATCCTTCACGAACAACTCGTTCCTGTTGCTCGTGCCCTTGTTCGTGATCACGAACAGATAGCGGCCGGTCTCGTCGATGTCGGTCCCGATGAAGAGCATCGGCTCATCGGTCCGTTCGTAGATCAACCGGTCGGCGGATTGCGCGGTGCCGATTGCGTGATAGTAGATCTTCTTATCGCGCACCGCGGCCTCGAGCGCCCGGCCGGGCGGGGGCTCAGGGTAGCGGCCGTAGAAGAACCCTTTGCCGTCTTCCGTCCATTCGATGCTGCTGAACTTCACCCATTTGATTTCGTCGGGCAACTGCCGGCCGGTCCCGAGCTCGCGCACGTAGACGGTCGACCAATCAGACCCGCCTTCGGACTGGCCGTAGGCGAAGTGCTGGCCATCGGGCGCCGGATCGAACGACGAGAGCGCCGTCGATCCGTCCGGCGACAACTGATTCGGATTGACGACGACGGTTTCGGGTCCATTCAGATTCTCGCGCGTGAAGACGACCGATTGCGGCTGGAGTCCGGTGTTACGCGCGTAGAACCAGTGGCGGCCAACGAAGCGCGGCGCCGTCACGCGTGGATAGTTGTACAGCTCGGTGATTCGGGTCTTGCGTTTTCGGCGTCGATCCATTGCTTCAACTCGGCCGAGTTGAGATCTTCCATCCAGCGATAGGGATCGGCGACGGTCGTGCCGAAGTAGTTATCGACCGTATCGCCCTGGCGAGGCCGTGGGTACTGGAGCGACGGCGTCTGCGCCGCCACGATACTGCTGAACGCCGCAATGACGCCCGCGACGCGCACGCGCCATCGGAAGTGTCTCACCATGCTTGAACTCCGTCCTCATTGTACGTCCACCATTCTCACCAGCGGCGACCCTGATCGCAGCGCCGACCCACAGAGTCAACAATGGCGACAGACCGCCGGTCCGGAGTTGTCATGCGTTGCAGACGATGGTAGCGTCATCCGTCCCTCGTCGCGTGCGGCACGCGAATCGCAGCATCCGTCATTCCGGCTGCGCCGGCAATTTCGCCAGAACGCAGTCCGATTGGAGCAGCGATGTCGGCGCAAAGTGTTGCACGACAAGTAGAAGAGTTGAAGACTCGCGTGACGGCCCTCGAACAATTGCAGGGCAGATTTCGCACATGTTGGTCGAGATCCACGCTGAATTTTCTGCAGTCCGCGGGGAGATGCGGACCGGGTTCGCTCAGATCCGGGAGGAGATCCGCGCCGGCGACGAGGAAACTCGGCGCGTGCTGCGCGAGGAAATCCGCGCCGGCGACGAACAGACCCGGGTGCACACCCGGCTCCTGCATGAAGAGACCCTTTCGCGACTCGCACTTATCGACGAGGGTCGCCCTCGGCGACGCAAACGCCGGTAACGCCCCTGCGATGGCGGATGACGTCATGTGAGTCTCCCGACCGACCCACGAGGCCGGGCTCGAGGAATCGCTCGCGTAACAGCCCGTGGTGAAAGTGTGGCGTCGCACCGAGACGGGCGAGGCGCCTCGCGGGCAAGGCGCGACGACCGAGAATACCGGGAGTTATTTAAGGGAGGAGCAACGCAGCCCGCGAGGATGCATCGCCCGTCGAATGCAGCCAGACTTTCACCACGGGCTGTTAAGGTTCGCCAAAAGGCGGTGACATATACTCGCCGGGTGCGACTCACCGCGAACCTGACGCTCGTCGCCCTGCTCGTTGCGCCCGTCGTCGTCCTCGGCGAGCGTGGCCTCCCGACGCCCGAGGCGGTGCTCGGCTTCAAACCCGGGTCCGATTACAAGCTCGCCACCTACGATCAGTCGATCGAGTACTTCAAGCGTGTCGCCGCGACGACGAAGTTCGTGAAACTCGTGCAGGCCGGGACGACGAGCCAGAAGCGGCCGATGTATTTCGCGCTCGTCTCGTCTCCGGACAACCTGGCCAGACTGGATCGCTATCGGGAGATCGCTCGTCGGCTCGCGCATC